>JADFPK010000089.1 GCA_022562375.1 Pseudomonadota bacterium | reverse complement strand
CGCACCGTCAGGCGCGGACTGCCGCTAAGCGGTCTGACGCGCCGCACCATCTGAAGGGGGCGGTAGATGCGGCCATATTGCTTGAATCGCGGCGCGAAGTCGGTGATCTCGACCGCCGAACCGTTGGCATCGTACAAGGTGGTGACCACGATGGCGGTGTTGTGCAGATAGTTCTGCTCGCTCCTCGCGAAGTCCTCGAGGACGATGTCGAAGAAGCCGAATTTCTCGTCGTCGCCATTGCCGTTGAGCAGGGCGCAGAACACGGGATCGCCGTCGAACCTCGGCATGCACGACCAGACGATACGCCCGCGCCGGTCCATCAGGGCGCCGAAGCCGCAATTGCCGATGACCGCCAGATCGAGGGTGCTCATGATCGCCGCTTCCGGTCAATCGGGCGTCTGGGCCTGCATCGCCGTCGGCGCGGCGAACAGCCAGGCGAGGAATTCGTCCACCGTCGCGACGCACCAGCGCGCCGTCGTCGCCGCCTCGCAGCCGATGCGTATCGAGTGGCCGCCGAGACGGTTGACGGTGGCGAAGCCGTCCTCGTCGGTGGCATCGTCGCCGATGAAGACCGGGTTGCGTCCGGCGAAGGGGGGCTCCCTCATGAACGCCTCGATGGCGCTGCCTTTATCGGCGCCCGCCGGTTTGATCTCCACCACCATCTTGCCGTTCTGTATTTTAAGATCACCGGCGGCGGCGGCGAGGAGCCCTTCGGCCAACCGGAGGACGGCGATTTCCTCTTCCGGCGCGCCGCGGAAATGAATGGCGGCGGTGAAGCCCTTGTCCTCGACCACGATGCCGGGCGTCAGCCTTGCGAATGCGCGCATGCCGTCCAATATCTCCTCGATCCCATCGTCCGGCTTCGACGGCCGAAAGACCTTGCCTTCGCCGTTGCGCCGCTCGATCCCATGAAGCCCGGCGGAGGGCAGCTCCAGCGGTGCGAACAACCGGTCGAGGTCGCTAAGCGGCCGCCCGCTGATGAGCGCCAGCGCGCCGCCGGCGGCCTCGCTCAACCGTGCGAGGGTGGGCAATACCGAGGGGTCGATGGCGATGTCGTCGGGCGTGGCGGCGATGTCGATCAGGGTGCCGTCGACATCGAGGAAAAACGCCCAGTCGGAGCCGGGAGCGGGAAGATGGTTCTCGGCGGTCATGACGCGGGTATCTGCCCCCGAACAGGGAGAATGGCGGCCGGGGCGCCGGCGGCGGCGGGGCCGGGATGGCGCGAAACCTTGTGCCGGGCGCAAGCCATCATTGGCGATCTCTAACTGGGAACTGGGTTAACCGATAAGGGTCAAGGGTTAAGAAACGCTTTCGCCCCGGCGCCAATCCAAACGGCGCGAATATAGAGAGTGGCAGTGGAGAAGGAAAGCTCCTATTGCCGGTTGTCCCGCGTTTCTTTGCCCCGCGCCATGCGGAGCCGCCGGTTTCGGACTATAATCGGCGGGCCGAGGCTGGAATTCAGGTTCGAACGCTTCGCCGATGAGTGACCGAGGGGGCCGATGAGTGACCGAGGGGGGAGGTATGCGCCGATGACCGGATCCGCCAGGGCCGCGCAGGCGGCGGTGCCGTCGGTCGACCGGGTCATCCGCCTGGCGGCGCTACGCCCGCTTATCGAGGTCCACGGCCGGGCCGTGGTGACCGGAGCCGCGCGCGCCGCCCTCGCCGAGCTGCGCCAGGCGCTTGGCGATGACGGCGAGGCGGCGCTCGCCGGGGCCGGTGACGATGCCGTGGTCGCCAGGATCGCCGAACATGTGGCGGCGATGGTGGCGCCGACGCTCGGCCCTGTATTCAATCTCACCGGCACGGTGCTGCACACCAATCTCGGCCGGGCGCCCCTGCCGATCGAGGCGATCGAGGCCGTGGCGGCGGTCGCCGAGGGCGCGTCGAACCTCGAATTCGATCTCAAGACCGGCCGGCGCGGCGACCGCGACGACCATCTCGAAAGCTGGCTTTGCCGGTTGACCGGGGCCGAGGCCGCAACGGTGGTCAACAACAACGCCGCCGCCGTGTTGCTGACGCTGAACAGCCTCGCCCTTCGCAAGCAAGTGCCGCTGTCGCGCGGCGAGCTGATCGAGATCGGCGGCGCCTTCCGGATGCCGGACATCATCAAGCGGGCGGGCTGCAAGCTCATCGAGGTCGGCACCACCAACCGCACCCACCTGGCGGATTATGCCGGGGCGATCTCGGGGCGCACCGCCCTGTTGATGAAGGTGCATACCAGCAACTATGCCGTCGAAGGGTTCACCGCCGCCGTCGAGGTTGCCGAACTCGCCGGCCTCGCCCACGAAAAGGGCCTGGCGCTGGTCGTCGATCTCGGCAGCGGCATACTGGTTCCGCTCGAGCGTTACGGCCTGCCCCACGAGCCGACGGCGGCCGAGACCCTGGCCCAGGGCGCCGACATCGTCACCTTCTCCGGCGACAAGCTGCTCGGCGGGCCGCAGGCCGGGATCATCGCCGGGCGGGCCGATCTCATCGCCAGGATCAGGCGCAATCCGATGAAGCGGGCGATGCGCGTCGACAAGATGACCATCGCCGCGTTGGCCGCCGTCCTGCGTCTTTATGCCGACCCGGAGCGGCTGGCGGAACGCCTGCCGGCGCTTCGCCTCCTGGCCCGGCCGGTCGAGGACATCGAGGCGGCGGCTTCGCGCCTGCGACCGGTCCTCGCCGGGCCGCTGGCGGCAATCGCGGTGGTCGAGATCGTCCCCTGTCAGAGCCAGATCGGCAGCGGCGCGCTGCCCGTCGACCGGCTGCCATCGGTGGCGCTATCGATCCGTCCGGCGGCGAAGCGGGGCGCCGGCGCCGGGCTTCGCCGTCTGACCCAAGCGTTCCGGGCGTTGCCCGTGCCCGTCATCGGCCGGGTCCGGGACGGCGCCTTGATCCTCGATCTCAGGTGTCTCGAGGACGAAGCGGCGTTCGTCGATCAGATCGGTTTGCTGGCTCCGGGGGAGGCGGGGAAGGCGGGGGAGGCGGGCAAAGCGTGATCATCGCCACCGCGGGACACGTCGATCACGGCAAGACCGCCTTGATCAAGGCGCTGACCGGCGTCGACACCGACAGGCTGCCGGAGGAGAAGGCCCGCGGCCTGTCGATCGACCTCGGTTTCGCCTATGTGAATCTCGAGGGCGGCCGGGTGCTCGGATTCATCGACGTTCCCGGTCACGAACGCTTCATCCGCAACATGTTGGCCGGCGTCACCGGCATAGATTTCGCCCTTCTCGTCATCGCCGCCGACGATGGGGTGATGCCGCAAACCGAGGAGCACCTCGCCATCCTCGATCTTCTCGGCGTCACCAACGGCGCCGTGGCGGTGACCAAGACGGACCGCGTCGAGCGCGGGCGGGTGGCCGAGGTCGTCGGCCAGGTTCACGATCTGCTGGTGGGCACGGGTCTTGCCGGCCGGGCGGTGTTCCCGCTATCGGCGGTGACCGGCGCCGGCGTAGCGGAATTGCGCGCGCATCTCGAGGACGCCGCCAGGACTTTGGCGCCGAGGCCGGCGGACGGCAACTTCCGTCTCGCCATCGACCGCCGCTTCACCGTCGCCGGCGCCGGCCTCGTGGTCACCGGGACGGTGTTCTCGGGCAAGGTGAAGCGCGGCGATATGCTTGTCCTCTCGCCCCAGGGGATCGACGTGCGCGTCCGCGCCATCCATGCCGAACGGCGGCAATCGGAAACGGCGTCGGCGGGGCAGCGCGCGGCGCTCAACATCGCCGGCGCCGACCTCAAGAAGATCACGCCCGGCCGCGGCGACTGGGTGCTCGCCGCCGCCGCCCACGGGCCTGGCCGGCGCATCGATGCCCGGATCCGGGTTCTCGCCTCCGAGAACCGGGCGCTCAGGCACTTCACGCCGGTGCATGTGCATCTCGGCGCCGCCCACCTGACCGGCCGGGTCGCGGTCCTCGAAGGGCGGGCGATCGCGCCCGGCGCGTCGGGTCTGGTGCAACTGGTCCTCGACCAACCGCTCGGCGCCGCCAGGGGCGACGGCTTGATCCTGCGCGATCAATCGGCGCGCCGCACCATCGCCGGCGGCTTCGTCGTCGATCCCTTCGCCCCGGCACGGGGGCGTTCGCGGCCTTCGCGGCTTCGCTACCTTGCCGCCATGGAGTTGGGCGATGCGGCGGCGGCCTTGGACGATCTGCTGGCCGGGCTGCCGGGCGGGCTGGAGCTCGACCGTTTCGCCCGGGCCTGGAACCTGACGCCCGAGGAGGCCGCCGATCTCTGGCCCCGCGCCGGGATGATCCGCGCCGGCGACGCCCGGGCGCCGATCGGACTGGCGCCCGAACACTGGGAGGCGCAACGGGTCTCGGTGGTGGATGCGCTCAAGCTTTGGCACGCCAGGGCGCCGCACAGTCCCGGGATGAGCGAGCACGAGCTCCGCCGCGCGCTGCCCCAGAGGATCGATCGACGAGTGTTCGACGCCGTCATCGAAGATCTCCTGGGCCACGGCACGGTGCGGCGTGACCGCGGGCTTTTGCGTCTGCCCGGCCATCGCGCGGCGCTGACCCCCGGGGAGGCGGCGTTGTGGCAAAAGCTGCGTCCGCTGCTGGAGGACGCCGATTTGCGCCCGCCGATGGTGGCGGAGCTGGCGGCGGCGCTCGGGCTCGACGCCAAAGCCGTCAAGTCATTCCTGCTGCGCGCCCAGAAGCTCGGTCTGGTGCTGCGCCTGTCGGAGAACCATTTCTTCCCGCTGCCGACGATCATTCGCCTGGCCGAGATGGCCGAGACCCTTGCCGCCGGGACCCCGGACGGGCTGTTCACCGCCGCGGCCTATCGCGATCATTCCGGGATCGGCCGCAACCTCACCATCCGCCTGCTGGAGTTCTTCGACCGCTCGGGTTTCACCCGGCGTGTGCGGGATGACCGCCGGGTGCTCAAGCCCGCCGCCGAGATCTTCGGAGCCCCCCCGACCTAGTCGCGCGCCCGATCATCCGCTGCCATTGACCCCTTTTCATTCCTTTTCATGGGGATCGACCCTTTAGACCGATGTTTGGCGCTGGTTCGGTGGAATTTTGTTATACTGGTCACCGCGACCGAAAACGAACGGGGGTCCGGAAGGCATGTCGGAAGACTTTAATCCAAAGAACGTGTACCTGGTGGCGGCGATAATCGGGGGTGTCGTCCTCTTGGCATCGATCGTGGGTGTTATCGTCAATCTTCCATGAGCGTGGTCTATATCGTCCTTGGAATTGTCGTCGGGGTCCTCCTGACGGTGGTGTTCCCGTGGATGCTGTTGCGGAATTTGGACCGCGAGGACGAGGGAAGAGAAGAGAAGAAGAGCGAGGGCCCGTAGGGGGTCTTGGCGGCAAGGGTCGAGTTGATTCCTATCTACCAAGAACCGCGCTAGGTGACGAATTCCGCCTCCTCTCCCGGCGCCGGCGTGCCCTGGATGCCGCCTCGCGCCAGCACCGCTTGGCGGCCGCCATGCTTCTCCACCAGCGCCGTCTGGTCGCGATAGGCCTGTTCGTCGACCGCTTCCGGGTCGAGCATCGCCCGCAAGATGCCCTCGTACTCATCGACGGTTGAGCGGTGTGCCGGGTCCTTGGCCAGGTTGTCGATCTCTTGCGGGTCGCTCTCGAGGTCGAACAACTCCGGCTCGTAGCCGACATAGTGGATGTATTTGTAGGCGCCGCGCCTGATCATGAAGGTGGCGCGATCGGCGGCGGCGGCGAAGTATTCGCTGAAGGCGGTGCGTTCGGGATCGTCCTCGCCGCCGGCGATCTCCAGCAATGAGCGCCCGGGCAGTCCTTCCGCCCGGGCGGTCTCGCCGAGGCCGACCGCATCGAGGATCGTCGGCGCGATATCGGCCAGCGTCACCGCCGTCGTCGATACCTTGCCGGCGGGCACGCCCGGGCCGCCGAGAATCATCGGCACGGCATTGGCTTCCTCATACATGTTGGACTTGCCCCAGAGGCGCCGCGCGCCGAGGTTCTCGCCGTGATCGCTGGTGTAGATGACGACGGTATCGTCGCCGAGCCCGCAGGTTTCGAGGCAGTCCAAAACCTTGCCGACGTTATCGTCGAGGAAGCTGGTGCAGCCGAAATAGGACGCCATCAGCACCCGGCGGCTCTCGAGGTTGAGAAAGTCGTCATGGTTGCGGTTGCGCTGCTGCCGGGCGATCCAGGGGTGGAGCGGCGCGTCCGGATCGCCGAGCTTGGGCGTCGGCATCTCCTCGGCCGGGTACATCTCATAAAATTCGGCCGGCGCGATGTGCGGTGGATGGGGGCAGACGAAGGAGCAGAACAGCACCCAGGGCCGGCCCTTCGGCCGCGCCGCCTCCTGGCGCAGCCAGTCGCAGCAGCGCCCGGCGATCTCCCGGTCGTATTTCGTATAGGGGGATTCGCCGGGGCCGATGCGGGTGGCGACCTTGCTCTGCTTGAGCGGCGGCGCCATCGGCCGTTTGACGCAATCTCGGAGATCGCCGATGCCGTCGACGATATGCATCGGTATGACCTGGCGGACCAAGCCGGTCGGATCGTCCTCCCTGCGGAAGTGCAGCTTGCCGATCGAGACGGCGCCCGTGCCCTGGTCCCGGAGCATGTGGTGCCAGCTCTTGACCCGGCCATCGTAGGCCTGCGCGTTGTCCCAGTATCGCGTCTCATGGACGTAGCGGCCGGTGGCCAGGGTGGCGCGGGCCGGGACGCAGATCGGCGAGTTGGTGTAGGCAACGGCGAAGCGGGTGCCCCTGGCGGCAAGGCGGTCGATGTTGGGCGTCTTGACGAAAGGGTGTCCGTAGCATCCGGCCACCTTCTGCTGATGCTGGTCGGACATGATGTAAAGAACGTTCATCGCCGTCATCGATCCTTCCACGCTTTCGGTGGTGGGCGCGATCATAGCCGATAAATCGGCACCCCCGCCGCCCTAAACCGAAAACGGGTTCCGTTCCTCTTGACCTTGCATGGCATCGCGCTCTCCTGCCGAGCACGAATTGGGGACGGACAAAAGTCGCCCTAATGTGCACCGTGCCGGGGATGTTCCGCAGCCGATCTACATTCGCGCGGAGCCGGTTGCTGAATGGGGGCTTGATCCTGCTGGTATACCGAAAACCAGTGATTTCCGTATAGCTTCAAATGACCATTGCTGGTCTTGAGCAATCTCGACCGGCAACCAGCTACTTCTTGCCCCGCTCCTCCCACTTCGGCATCAAAAGGACCTTCGCCTCGGCCGAGAGCTCCGGCCAGGGTCCAATGCTTGCGCTACCGCTAATCGGGCTACTCACTCACTGGCGCCACCGTGCAGGTGCAGCGTTTCATCCCGGGACCCACGAATCGTTGGATGGCGT
>JADFPK010000088.1 GCA_022562375.1 Pseudomonadota bacterium | reverse complement strand
CAAGTGCGCCCTGAAGGCATCGGCGTCGAACGCGGTGTCGGCGATCAGGATGGCGACGGGCAGCCCTTGGAGAAGCGCTTCGGCCTGCGTCATCTCGTGTCGCTGGCCGGGGGTCAAGCGGATACGCAGCGGGTTGCCGAGGGCGTCCACGGCGATGTGCAGCTTGGTGCTCAGCCCGCCGCGCGAACGCCCGATGGCCTGATTTTGAGCCCCCCTTTTGCGCCGGCCGAGTGTTGATGGGCGCGCACGATGGTGCTATCGAGGATGACGTATTCGAAGTCGGGATCATCGGCCAAGGCCTTGAAAAGACTCTCCCAAACGCCGGCCTTCGACCAGCGCGAGAAGCGCCGGAAGGTGCTGTTCCAGTTGCCGGCCTCCGCCGGCAGGTCGCGCCACGGCGCCCCCGTGCGCGCCACCCACAGCACCGCCTCCACGAACAGCCGGTTGTCCCGGCCCGTCATGCCACGGTCGGTGTCCTTGCCCGGCACCGAATCCTTGATCCGATCCCACTGCGCGTCCGACAAAACTGTGCGTATCAAGACTGCCTCCTTGCAAAAAACAGTCTTGAATCACAATCCGGCGCATTTGGGAATCCCCTTTATTGTCCACAGGCCCTAGGCCGCCGCGCCATTCAGCGGTATCCTTCGATCATGGATGATTTCTGGCATGGATGATTTCTGGCGGTCCTCGGGATTTAACCTGCTGGAGCGGGACGGCGACGGCAACATGGCCGTGACCGAGGCGTTCCTGCGGGCCTATTTGCGCCGGCCGGAGATGGAACCGGTGGCGGAGTCCTGCGAAGCCGAAATCGCCCTCCATAAGGATTTGCTCGCCGAGCCCCGGCTCAGCGTTAAGGCCGGGCGCATCGGCGCGATTGCCGACGCCGACGCGCGCGAGAACTATGAGGTCGTTCTCGCCTTCCGCGATCTGCTTATCGAGGCGGGAACGGTCGAGGGGTGCTATCTCAACCTCTTCCGCAAGGGGCGGGTGACGGTGCCGCCGCTGTTCATCCATCAGATGACCCGCGTGATCCTGCGCAACATACTCGAGGGCTGCGCCGATCCCATCCGCCTCCGGGCGGCGGAGCTGTTTTTCCGCGGCCAGACGGTCGGCCTGCACGAGGGCGCCATCCTGCTGGCCGACGAGGAGACCGTGGAGATGGCGAATGTCACCGGCGGTTTCGGCAATCTCGGCCGCTTGCTGGCCGAGGCCCAGATCCCGACGCAAAGCGTCGAGCTCGACGTGCTGAACGAGGACAACGGCGCGCTCTATTGGCAACGCGACGAGGACCACGATACCGTGCTCGACTTCAGTTTCGGGCGCGCCGGACAGGACCGGCTGTGCCGCGTGCTCGAGGCCTGGGTCGACCATTTCACCGGCGCCGGCGTCACCATCGAGCCGGTGGAGGAAATCAGCGACGAACGCTGGACCTGGCATGTCGGGCTCGACGCCGAGGCGACGGCCATCCTCAACGATCTCTATGAGGGCAAGGAACTTACCGACGAACGCCGCCGCCAACTGATCACCTTGTTCCGCCTCGAATTCAAGGATCCCGCCCTGATGCGCCCGGACCTCGCCGGCAAGCCGGTCTATCTCGGCCTGGCGATGGACGGGGACAATCTGTGCCGCCTCAAGCCCCAGAACCTGCTGGTCAACCTGCCGCTCGCCGGCGCCGCCTGAAGCTAGAGCGGTACTTGGTAGATAGGAATCAATTTGATGGGTGCAAATCGGCTCCTTCGGCAAGGCGCGGCGCGCCGCGCGATGCTTGAGCATCGGGCAAGCGTCGCAACGCCGCCGAGGGGCCGATTTGCCTCGACCTATGGCCGGGTGATTTTGCGCCCTGGCGTCGTTGCGAAAAGCTTGTGATGCGCCAGCATCACCGCGCATTCCGCGCCTAGCCAGGGCGCAAAATCATCCCGGTCAAATGGTTCCTATCTACCAAGAACCGCTCTTGACCCGGCGCCGGCTTCGCGGTCTGCATCCGGGCCCCCGATGTCGCGCTCGGCGCCGACGATCTTGCGCGAATCGACGGCATATTTCCCCGCGATGGCGGCGCCAAGGGCCCGCGCTACAGGGGCGATCGGGCGGACAAGAACGTTTAGCAGGGCCCGCTGGTCCCCAGCGGGGGGGAGGGCGCTCGGCTCCTAAGCCCTCGCTAAACCTATCGCCCGGATTTCCCGCCAAGCTTCGCTGTACAAATGCTTGATTCCTTGGCAAAACAGGAGTGTTCGGAGCCAAAAAAGCCGATTGGCGGACCGTCCGCGCGATGACAGCGGACCGGTATCGAGGGAGAGCGAGATGGACCCGAGAAAGGTGACCGACGCCGCCGGCGCCCGCGAGATCGTCGAGAAGCGCAAGCTCAGCCACGTCAAGGTCGGCCTGTTCGATATCGACGGCATCATGCGCGGCAAGTACATATCGGCGGCGAAGTTCTTCTCGGCGCTCGACGGCGGCTTCGGCTTCTGTGACGTGGTGCTGGGTTGGGATTCCCACGATCGGCTTTACGACAATGTCAGCTATACCGGCTGGCACACCGGCTACCCGGACGCAAAGGTGCGCATATTGCCGGAAAGCTGCCGCGACATCCCGTTCGAGGACGGCGCCCTGTTCTTCCTTTGCGAGTTCGCGCCGCCGGCCGACAAGCTTTGCCCCAGAGGCTTGCTGCGCCGGGTGATCGAGCGTTGCCGCGCCACGGGCTTCGAGCCCTACGCCGGCTTCGAGTATGAATTCTTCCTCTTCGACGAGACGCCGCATTCGGTGCGCGAGAAGCACTACCGTAACCTCAAGCCGATGACGCCCGGTTCCTTCGGCTATTCGGTGCTGCGCACCGCGGTGCACGCGGATTTCTACCGCCAGCTTCTCGGGCTTTGCGAGGGTATGGATTTCGGCCTCGAAGCCCTGCACGAGGAGACCGGACCCGGCGTGCTCGAGGCGGCGATCGCGGTCGATGGCGGCGTGGCGTCGGCGGACAAGGCGGCGCTGTTCAAGACCTTCACCAAGGTGGTGGCGCAACGCAACGATAAGATGGCCACCTTCATGGCCAAGTGGTCGTCCGACTGGCCCGGCCAGAGCGGCCACATCCACATCTCGCTCAAGGACACCAACGCCAAGCCGGTCTTCTATGCGCCCGAGGCGCCCGACAACATCTCCGATACCATGCGCCATTTCATCGGCGGCCAGCAGAAGTTGATGGGGGAGTTGCTGTCGATGATCGCGCCGACGGTCAATTCCTTCACCCGGCTGATCCCCGGCTTCTGGGCGCCGACCGAGGCCAGTTGGGGGGTGGACAACCGCACCTGCGCGTTGCGTGCGATCTGCGGCTCGGAAAAGGCCCAGCGGGTCGAGTACCGCATCACCGCCGCCGACGCCAATCCCTACATCGCCTACGCCGCCGCCCTGGCGTCGGGCCTTTGGGGGATCGAGACCAAGGCCGAGCCCGAGGCGCCGGTGGTGGGCAACGCCTACGACAAGAAGTTCCCGAAGCGCCTGGCCTTGCCGGCGACCCTGTGGGAGGCGGCCCAGCGCCTCAAATCCTCGAAGGTGGCGCGCCAGTGGTTCGGCGATGACTTCGTCGAGCATTACGCCGCCTCGCGCGAGTGGGAGGAGCGGGAGTTCCGCAAGCACATCACCGACTGGGAGATGGAGCGCTACTTTGAGATCATCTAAGCGCCCAAAGGCGTCACCCACCGGGCCCTCGGTCCGGCGATAGAGAGACCGCCCATGGCCGGGAAATTCAGCACCATCACGCCGGTCGACGGCAGCGTCTACCTCGAACGCCCCTTCGCCGGCGAGGCCGGGATCGCCGATGCCCTGAAGCGCGCGGCCGACGCGCAAGCCAGCTGGAAGCGCGTGCCGGTGGCGGCCCGCGCGGGGTATTGTTCGGCCGCCGTCGACGCCTTCGTCGCCAAGGGCGCGGCCATCGCCGAGGAAATCAGTTGGCAGATGGGCCGCCCCATCCGCTTCGCGCCGGGCGAAGTGCGCGGGTTCGAGGAACGCGCGCGTTACATGATCGCCGCCGCGGCCGATGCCCTCGCCGATCTCGGGATCGAGCCCAAGGACGGCTTCACCCGCTTCATCCGCCGCGCACCCCTCGGTGTCGTCTTCACCATCGCGCCCTGGAACTACCCCTACCTGACGGCGGTCAACTCGGTCATCCCGGCGATCATGGCGGGGAACGCGGTGATCCTGAAGCCTTCCTCCCAGACGCCGCTTGCGGCGGAGCGCATGGCCGAGGCCTTTACCGAAGCCGGCCTGCCCGAGGGTGTCTTCCAGTACCTCCACCTCGATCACGCCCAGGCCGAGAGGATGATCGCCGCCGAGGGTATCGACTTCGTCGCCTTCACCGGCTCGGTCCCGGGCGGGCGGAGGGTGGAGACGGCCGCCGCCGGGCGTTTCATCGGCGTCGGGCTCGAGCTCGGCGGCAAGGATCCGGCCTATGTGCGCGCCGATGCCGATCTCGATCATGCGATCGAGAATCTGGCCGACGGGGCGTTCTTCAACTCGGGCCAGTCGTGCTGCGCCATCGAGCGCATCTACGCCCACGCCGATATCCATGACCGCTTCGTCGACGGCTTCGTGGAGCTGACCCGCGCATACGTCCTCGGCGATCCCATCGACCGCGCCACGACGCTCGGTCCGATGGTGCGGGCGGCCGCCGCCGATCACGTGCGGGCGCAGATCGCCGACGCCGTCGCGGCGGGCGCCAAGGCGCTGATCGATCCCGGCGGCTTCGCCAACGATGAGGAAGGGACGCCCTATCTCGCGCCCCAGGTGCTGACAGGCGTCGATCATTCCATGGCGGTGATGCGCGAGGAGACTTTCGGCCCCGTCGCCGGCATCATGAAGGTGAGTTCCGACGCCGAAGCGGTCGCCCTGATGAACGACAGCCCCTACGGTCTCACCGCCTCGATCTGGACGGCGGACGAGGAAGCGGCCATCGGCATCGGCGATCGGGTCGAGGTCGGCACCTGGTTCATGAACCGCTGCGATACTCTCGACCCGGCGCTGGCATGGACCGGGGTCAAGGAATCGGGGCGGGGCTGCGCCCTCTCGACGCTGGCTTACCAGCACCTGACCCGTCCCAAGTCGTTCCACTTGCGCACCGCGCTCTAGCGGCGTTTGGGTAGGGAAGAGGGGAGCGAACGCCATGGCCGACGGCAACACCGGACTCAGGGGCGATTGGGCCTATCCGACCGAGTTCCGCTTCGGCGCCGGCAGGATCGCCGAATTGGCCGAGGCGTGTGCCGCGCTTGGCATGAAGCGTCCCCTGCTCATCACCGACTCTGGTCTCGCCGCCCTTCCCATGGTCGCCGACGCGGTGAAGATTTGTGAAGACGCGGGCCTCGGCGTCGGCGTCTTCTCGGACGTCAAGCCCAACCCGACGGGCGGCAACGTCGCCACCGGCGTCGACGCCTACCGCTCGGGCGGCCATGACGGCGTCATCGCCTTTGGCGGCGGCAGCGGGATCGACGCCGGCAAGGCGGTGGCCTTCATGGTCGCCCAGGACCGCCCGGCCTGGGACTTCGAGGATGTCGGCGACAACTGGACCGGCGCCAATACCGAAGGCCTCGCCCCGGTGGTGGCGGTGCCGACGACGGCGGGAACGGGGTCGGAGACCGGGCGCGCCGCGGTGCTGCTTTGCGAGGAGACCGGGACCAAGAAGATCATCTTCCACCCGAAGATGATGCCGGGCATCGTCATCGCCGATCCGGCGCTGACCCTGACGCTGCCGCCTGGGATCACGGCGGCGACGGGGATGGACGCGCTTGCCCACAGCTTCGAGGCGTTCGCCGCGCCCGGTTTCCATCCCATGGCCGACGGCATCGCGGTGGAGGCCCTGCGCCTGATCAAGGAATGGCTGCCGGTGGCCTATGGCGACGGCCAGGACCTTGCCGCCAGGGCGCACATGATGGCGGCGGCCAGCATGGGCGCCGTCGCCTTCCAGAAGGGGCTCGGCGCCGTCCATTCCCTGAGCCACCCGGTCGGCGCGCTCTATGACACCCACCATGGGCTCACCAACGCCGTGTTCCTGCCCTATGTCTGCGTCTTCAACCGCGCCGCGATCGAGGGCAAGATGGCGCGTCTCGCCCGCGCACTGGCGTTGGCCGAACCTTCCTTCGACGCCGTGCTCGATTGGCTGTTGCGCCTGCGGGCGGAGCTGGACATCCCGCCGACGGCGAAGGACCTCGGCGTCGAGGAGGGCCGCCTTCCGGAACTGGCCGAAATGGCGGCCAAGGATCCGACCGCCGCCACCAACCCGGTCCCGGCCGGACCCGAGGAGATGCTTTCGATCTATCGCGCGGCGTTCGACGGAAGGCTGGAGTAAGGCTGGCGCGGGACCCCATGGACCAAACCTTACCCACCCAGGCCCGGGCGGTGATCATCGGCGGCGGCATCGTCGGCTGTTCCGTCGCCTATCATCTGGCCAAGATCGGCTGGCGCGAAATCGTGCTCCTCGAGCAGGGCCAGCTCAGTTGCGGCGCGACATGGCACGCCGCCGGGCTGGTCGGCCAGTTGCGGGCGCACCAGAACCTGACCCGCCTCATTCGTTACTCCTGCGAGCTCTATGAAAACCTCGAGGCCGAGACCGGCCAGGCGACGGGCTGGAAGCGCTGCGGCAGCCTCGCCGTCGCCCGTACGCCTGACCGCATGACCCTGCTCAAGCGCACCGCCTCCATGGCCCGGGCCCACGGCGTCGAGGCCGAGGTGATCGGCGCCGAAGAGGCCGGGCGGCTGTGGCCGATGATGCGCGCCGACGACCTCATCGGCGGTGTCTGGATCCCGGGCGACGGCAAGGTCAACCCGTCGGACGTGACCCAGGCGCTGGCCAAGGGTGCGCGCGCCGGCGGCGTCAAGATGTTCGAGCGGGTCAAGGTCACCGGCATCGACATCGCCGGCGGCGCCGTCACCGGGGTCGCGACCGATAACGGCGCCATCACTTGTGACGTCGTCGTCAACTGCGCCGGCCAGTGGGGGCGGCAGGTGGGGCGCATGTGCGGCGTCTCGGTGCCGCTTTATTCGGCCGAGCATATGTACATCGTCACCAAGGAGATCGACGGCGTCACCGCCGATCTGCCGGTGCTGCGCGATCCCGACGGCTATATCTACTTCAAGGAGGAGGTCGGCGGCCTCGTCATGGGCGGCTTCGAGCCCGAGGCCAAGCCCTGGGGCATGGACGGCATCCCCGATGGCTTCGAGTTCACCCTGCTGAACGAGGATTGGGACCAGTTCGAGATATTGATGACCAACGCCCTCATCCGCGTGCCGGCGCTCGAGACGGCGGA
>JADFPK010000087.1 GCA_022562375.1 Pseudomonadota bacterium | reverse complement strand
TCGCCAAGGGACGCCGCCCGGCGGTCGCGTTTGAGATGTTCACCGCCGATAAGGCGCCCGTCATCGCCGCGCATCTCGCCAAGAACCCCAAGGACGCCGCCGGCCTCGGCCCGGCGCTCGGCTGGTCGAAGACCGGATGGCCCGATTGGCACCACTATCGGCCGATCGCCCAGGCGGCGCTCGATTCCGGGCTTTCGCTGATCGCCGCCAACCTGCCGCGTCCCTTGGTGCGCGAGATCGCCAGGGAAGGCCTGGGGTCGCTGACCCCCGCGCTCAGGGCGCGCCTTGGGCTCGATCGCCCTTTCGATGAGGGCATCGCCGACGCCATGGCGACGGAAATCGTCGACGCCCATTGCGGCATGCTGGCGCCAGAGAGGGCCGGGCGGTTCGTCGATATCCAGCGCGCCCGCGATGCCCACCTGGCCAGGTCCCTCGCCGATGCCGCCGCCGGCGGGGCCGACGGCGCCGTGCTGATCACCGGCGGCGGCCACGCGCGCACCGACCGGGGCGTGCCCATGCATCTGGTAACGATGGCCCCGGGCCGAACCGTCGCCGCCCTCGCCATGGTCGAGGTGACACGCGGCGAGAACGTGGCCGAGACTTATGCCCGGCGTTACGGCGCCAAGCGCCTGCCCTTCGACTTCGTCTGGTTCACCGCGCGCCACGATGTCCGTGACCCTTGCGAAAAATTCCTCAAGCAAATGCAGAAGCTTAAGAAGAAGAGCTAAGTAATAAGATTAGTCCTGTGATGGGGCAGACAGGGCCGCGTCCGGGCTCGATCCGATCGGATCACCGGGCGTTCGCGCCTTGGCCACGGTGATTTGATTGAGGCCGCCGGTCCGGGGGCGCAATAGCCGCTGTGCATTTGCCCAGATCGGATGTACTCTTTGCCCGTGACTCTAAGTTGGGCGCTTCCTGGAGGACGATCCATGACCGCAACAGTAGCGCCCGATCCCCTGATCAAGCCGCCGCCCGATCCGGAACAGTTCCTCCGGCCGCTGGCGTTGATGCGCCTGGAGCATAAGCGTCAGCGGCGGGTGTGGGACAGGTTGGAAGCCCTGGCCGAGGAGTTGAGCACGGACCAAGCGTTCAACGAGGCGGCGGCGATTCTCGTTAACCTGACCGAGGAGTTGCCACGCCACGCCGAGGACGAGGAAGCGGATCTGTTTCCGCTGCTCGAGCGCCGATGCCTACCCGACGACAATATCGCCGACATCCTCGCCCAGCTTCGGTCCGAACACGAGCTCGACGAGGACCTGGCAAGCTTCATCGTCGCCGATTTGGAAGTGTTCGCCAAAGGGGCGAAATTGGCGAACCCGGTGCGCATGCTGTTCAACGCCCGCGCCTTCGCCGAAGCCCAACGCCGTCACATCGGCTGGGAGAACACCGTGCTCCTGCCCCTCGCCCGCCGGCGCCTGACCGAGGCCGACCTCAAGGAACTCGGCCGCAACATGGCGGCCCGGCGCGGTATCGTCTATCCGGGCTAGGAGCCTGTCCGAGTGTTCAGCGAGGGCGCGACCTCCCCGGCTTGTGGCCCAGTTCTTCCTGATGCGCCGGCTTGGGGGCATGGACATGGCCCATTGATTTCACGATCTTGGGCGGGATCATGGCGGCGGTGAATTTGTGCTGCTGCTCGTCGTCGTGGACGAAGGCGATGATGTCGGCGATCTCCTCGCCGGTGAACAGGATCTGATCGCCGTAGACCTCTTGCTGGGCGTAGATCATCGCCGGCGCCATCTTCCACATCTTGGCGACGAAGTCGAACGGGTTCATCACATGTTCCATGGAATGGGCGTCGAGGTTCGTGGCGTCGTGCCCGCCGATGCCGTTGACCGCGTGACAGGCGACGCAGCCCTTGGAGGCGAAGAGAGACATGCCGCGCTCGGCGTTCATCATCGGCATCGCCAGGCGCACATTAGCCGGCTTGTGCGCCTTGTCCTTTTTTGCCGGGCTCTGCTTCGCCGCCGGCGGCTTGGCGTCGGCCGGGCCGTCATGGGCAAGCGCCTGGACGGTGAGCGCGGCGCCGAGAAACACGGCGCCCGAAAGGACCGCCAAGGCCTTGAAGACCGGCCGCAAACCGACCGCGCGTGAAGACCGTATCGTCATGGCAACGCCTCTTCCTCTGTACATCCCCGCGCATCTTCCCTCGGCCACGGCCGCCGGCAGGAACGCCCGGCAACGTCATATTAGTCCATTGCCACCGGATTCCTATAGCGGCCCGATGTCGAAAAGGAGCGCGCCATGGGCCTGGCGCAGGGCCTGCTCGGCGGCTTCGGGGGTTTCGGCCTTGGCGAAGATGAAACCGAGATATTTATAGCCTTCGGGAAGCGGCACGAGTTCCCCTCCGATGGCAATGCTGATCGTCACCTCCTCGATGCCGGCGACGGCGCGGGCCGCATCGAGCCCCCTCACCTCACGCAGCTTGCCGGCCCTTGGCACCGGAATCATCATCACCCCGGCGGCCCGTCCTTCGCGCTCGATCGAGGGCACCGGCAGGCCGAGAGCGTGGCTGAGGATGAGTTCCTCGAGCGTCACGCCGGCGCCGAAGCGCAGGATACGCGAGCACAGCCCGCCGATCGAACGGGCGGCGATCTCCACCACCCAGGGCACGCCATCGACGATTCGCATCTCGGCATGGATCGGCCCGTCCTCGAGGCCAAGCGCGGCGGCGGCCCTTTGGGTGGCTTTGGTGATGGCGTCCTGGATGTCGGCGGGAAGGCGCGAGGGCGTGAGATAGATCGTTTCCTCGAAGTACGGGCCCTCCATGGGGTCGGGCTTGTCGAAGAGGGCGAGGGGCGTCAGGCGCCCTGCCCGCAGCAACCCCTCGAGCGCCACTTCGGTGCCCGCTATATAGCCCTCGGCCAGGATATGGCGGGCGGCGTCGCCGCCGGCGCCGGCATCGGGTTGCTCGAGGATCCTGACGATGCGACGGAAGGCGGCGACGAAGGCTTGCGCGTCGTCGACCCGGATCACGCCGCGGCTCGCCGACAGCGCCAGGGGCTTCAGCACACAGGGGTAGAAGCACTCCCGCGCCGCGCGCGCCGCGTCGTCGCCGGTCGAGAGCAGCCTGAACTCGGGCGACGCCAGGCCTGAGTTGGCGAGACGTGTCCTCATGCGGTATTTGTTGCCCGCCGCCGCCACCGCGTCCGGCGCATTGTGGGGCAGGCCGAGGGCCTCGGACGCCTTGGCCGCCAGCACCGTCACTTCCTCGTCGACCGCGACGATGGCCTTGAGGGGATATTCGTCCGCATAGGCGACGATCTGGCCGACGCCCTTCTCCAGATCGTGGAAGTCGAGGGTGACGGTCCGCCCGTCGGCAAACTCTTCCAGCACCTGGCGTTGGTTGGAGCCGACGGCGACCTCGACCCCAAGGGAATGGGCGGCGTCAAGGAAATCGGCGACGCGATAGGACGTCGTCGGCACCAGCAGCAACAATCGCCGCACGCCGCCATCGCTAGCCATGGAAAATCTTCCCTGTCATGGGCGAAAGACGGCGGGTTTCAGACGCCGGCCAACTGGTCCGTGGTCGGCTCGGCACAGCAATACCAGGGCTCGCTCAGGCACGGCACCGGCGTCTCGCTTTCCCCGTTCAAGGACAGGGGCGGCGCGCGGCCGGGCAGGTCCGCGGCGTCGGCGGCGTCGGCGGCGGCGCGCCAGATGCTGGCGAAGATTTGCGCCCGCCCCTCGCCGTCCGCCTCGCCCTTCTCGACGATCTTCTGCACCCGCCGTTGCAGCGAATCGACCCTGGGATCGGCATGATCCCAGCGGTAGCTCAGGAGGGCGGCGTCGAAATCGCCGATCCGGGCCTTGAGTTCCGGGATCTCGAGCAGGCGCGACCGCTCCGTCACCAGGAGGCGGATGGCGAGTTGTATCGGCGCCACGTAAGCGATCAGATCGAGCGCCGCCAGAAGCTCCAGCAGATCGATATAACCGGCCAGCGTCGTCCACGGCAAAAACGGGATGAATGTCGGCGACAGCGTCAGCCCGGCTTCACGGGCAAGCGCCACGGCGCGGATGAAGTCGTCCCGCGTGTGGTCCTTCTCCAGCAGCTCGAGCACGCGATCGTCGATCGATTCCACCGCCGTGGTGACGAACAGGCAGCCGGTCGCGGCCAGGGTCGCGAGGTGTTGGCGATGCTCCAACAGGTGTTCCACCTTGATGGTCGCATCGAAGGTGAGATCGGGGAATGCCTGGTGGAAGGCCTCGACCAGCTTGAGGGCATGGCCGATGCCGTTGAAGAAATCGGGATCGCCGAAGGTTATGTGGCGCGCCCCGGCGGCGACCTGCCGGCGGATGTCCTCGATGACGATGTCTCGCTGGACGATATGGAAGCGCCCGCCATAGACCGGCACCACGGGACAGTGCCGGCAGAGATGCTTGCAGCCGCGGCTCGCCTCGGTATAGCCGGCGACGCGGCTCTCCCCATTCCCGAGATCGAGATAGGCGTAGCTTGAAAGTTCCGGCATTCCGCCGCGGTCGGGCACGCGGAAGCGCTGATTGGCGAGGTGAATCAAGGGCTCGCTCTGGCTCCCGGCGGGCCCGGCGCCGTTGGCGGCAAGGCGCCGATAGAGGCTCAACAGCCCGGTTTCGAACTCACCGCCGAGGATGGTGCCGGCGCCGAGTCGGCGGAGATAGGCCTCGTTCAGCGGCGCATAGAGGCCGTAGAAACAGAGATGGGCCTCCCGGTTGAGAGCCTTAAGCCGGGGCATGAGGGTGGCGGCGATGCGCGTCGCCGTGTGCATCGGCAAATAGACCGCGATCAGCCGCGCTTCCCTGACCGCGTCCTCATCCAGCCCTTCGACGGCGAGGTCGATGCACCGGACGTGCGCGCCGGCCTCGCCGAGCCAGGCGGCGGGCGACGCCAGCCCAAAGGGCTGATGGCCAAGTTCGTAGGTCGAGAGGAGAACAACCTTCATCCGCGCATGTTTCCGTAGGCGATGGCGGCGAAGCCCGGCCGGATCACGCGGGCGGTGGCGGAGCTAGACCGGGCTCATGCCGCCCTTGCCCGGCTCATAGTAGGGATTGGCACCGCCGGCATGGTCGGTGGTATCGAGCACGGTGGTGATCTTGGGCACCGCCCGTTTGATCTCCACCTCGATGCCCTGCTTGAGGGTGACGTCCGCCATGCCGCAGCCCTGACAGCCGCCCTCGAGGCGGATATAGACGGTGTCGTCCTGGACGTCGACGAGGGAAATGTGGCCGCCGTGGGAGGCCACGGACGGATTGATGCGTTCATCCAGCACCTGCAGGATCGCCTGCGCCTCGGGGGTGTTCAGCCCGGGCTTGGAACTGGCATCGAGGTAGTCCTTGATACCGGTGACCTCGGGGACGTAATGGCGCAGCATGTTCTCGATACCGCCGCGCGCGGCCCAACCGCCGCCCACCATCTCGAGGCTGACGAGGCCGTCCTCGAAGCCGTGGAAGATGACGTCGCCGCCGTTCTGGGCCACCGCCGGGCGGATGCGGGTGTCGATGAGGTCCCTGATCTGGGCGCTGATCTCGTCCTCTTCCTCATCGGCGCCATTGCCTCCCGGCTCCTGCCCGGCGCCGTCGATGACGGCATCCCCGGTGACGTAATGCTCCATGATGGCGCCGAGAATGGCGGGCTTGAGGACCTGCCAGTCCTCCGCGTCGCTTATCGCCACCGTTATCGCCTCGGCGTCGAGCGCCACCCGGGTCACCCCATCGATGGCGAACAGACGCCGGGCCAGCGGCGAAGCGGCGGAGGACTCCAAATCGGCGAAATCGGCCGTTCCCGACGGCATCACCGGCTTGCCGGGTAGAAACTTCACCGTCCCTGTATCGGACGTTGCCTCGGTCTGGATGAACATCGCTCAAGACTCCTCCGTAAGGCGCTGGGGGTTCTTCATTAAATGTGTCTTGGCGCCGTTTTGTCCAGCACTCATTCACCGCCAATGCCACCCTCACCAGCCGTTGCAGCGCGGCCAGCGGGCGATGATCTCGGTGCCGCCGTCGATCACATGATAGGCGTCGTGCGCCGCCCCGGTCATGCAGGCATGGTTGGGCAGCACCCGCACCCTGGCGCCGACTGGAAAGCTGTCGAACGGGATCGGCGATCGGCAGCCGATGATGCCGTGTTCCTGATGGACCGACGCCACCTTGAGGGCATCATCGGGGAGGCCATCATCGGGGAGGCCATCATGGGGGAGGCCGGTGACGGCGTCGCGGACCAGGCCGAAGCCGCAATCCTCGGCCAGTCGCGCGGTCGAGCGGTCCTTCGACAGCGCCAGCGCCCCGGCGTCGATCAACAGCAGGTTCTCAGACCGCCGCTGGCCGATCACCGAGGCCAGCACGCCGAGGGCGATGTCGCCGGGCGCGCACACCCCGATCCCGGCCTGGAACAGGTCGCAGAACATATAGACCCCAGGCCTCGCTTCGGTGACCCCGGTGAGATCCCTGGCGAAGGTTGCCGTCGGCGTCGAGCCGACGCTGACCACCGGGCAGGCGAGGCCCATCGCCCGCAGGCGTTCGGCCGCCATGACCGCGCCGGCGCGCTCTTCCTCGGCCACCGCCGCCATGGCGGCCTCGTCGCGGCAGTCATAGGAATGGCCGGCGTGGGTCAGCACGCCGCCAAGCGTCACCGCCGGCGCGCCGTCGAGCCGCCGGGCGATCTCCAGGAGCTCGTCCCCCCCCGGCGCCACCCCGCCGCGGGCGCCGCCGGTGTCGATCTCGATCAACACCGCGAACGACGCGCCATGGGCGGCGATCGCCCCGGCGACGCCGATATCGTCGGTGATGATCTTGAGATCGGCGCCCCTGCGGCGAAGGGAGGCGGCGCGGTCGAGCCGCGCCGGCGTGATGCCGACGGCGTAGGTGATATCGGCGAAGCCGCGTTCGAGGAAATAATCGGCCTCATGCAGGGTCGAAACGGTGACGCCGCCGGGATGTCCGGCGACGGCCAGGCGGGCGACATCGGCCGACTTGGCGGTCTTGAGATGGGGCCGCAAGGGAACGCCGAGACGGCGCATGCGTTCGTTCATCCGGGCGATGTTGGCGGTGAGCACCCCCCGGTCGAGCACCAGGGCGGGCGTCGGCAGGTCGTCGAGGTCCATGGCGGGCTCCATTGGACGAAACCCCGAGGATAAGGAATTTCGCCGCCGATGCCCATAGGCCATCGCGCCGCTATCCTGCCATCAATGCGCCATGATCATGCCCTATACTTTGAGCCTAGGATGCCATCGGACTTGATCGGCTTTGCGGATCGGAGCCTTAATAGGGAAGATGCTCTTCGATCCGTTTTGCAATTGCGAACCGA
>JADFPK010000086.1 GCA_022562375.1 Pseudomonadota bacterium | reverse complement strand
CTGAAAATCATGGAGCGCCGGCTGCTCCGCGCCATCATCAACCCGGCGATGATCGCGGTTTTCCTGCTGGGCGGCGCGTTGCTGGCGACGCCGGGCGTGGCCGATTGGTCGGCGGGTTGGCTGCACGTGAAGCTGGCCCTGGTGCTGGTTCTCTCGGGCCTTCACGGCATGTTGGCGAAATGGCGAAAGGAGTTCGAGGCGGACCGCAACCAACGTTCGGCCAAGTTCTATCGCATCGTCAACGAGGTGCCGACGGTGTTGATCATCGTCATCGTCATCCTCGCCGTGGTCAAGCCGTTTTAGGATGTTTCGGGGGCGTTTACGGTTCGATTCGAGGACCCTGACGGCCGGAAAAGGAACCAAGGACCTTGGCGATTAACCTTTTGGTTACCATATTCTGGAAGGCTCTAGGACAGATCAAGGGTCTAGGACGGATCGCCCGGAGGCCGGGACGGGAATTCCCTGTTTGACACTCGCCGGCGTTTTCGGTACATGGTTTCTTCACGGCGGCGTTCGGACCGCCATTACCAAGTCTCACCTCACTTCTCACTTCGAAAAACAAAAAAATGTGGCCCGTTTATCGGGTTTGGCGCCAAGTTTCGGGCACCGGTGCCAAGATGTTGTAGCCCATGCCGCCCTCCCATAATTTTCACGACGACACAGCAGCCCCATGAATCTACAAGAACTCAAGCAGAAATCACCGGCGGACCTTCTGGCCTACGCGGAAAACCTGGAAATCCAGAACGCCAGCAGCCTGCGCAAGCAGGACATGATGTTCGCCATCCTCAAGCAACTGGCGCAGAACGACATCGCCATATTCGGCGACGGCGTCTTGGAAATCCTCCAGGACGGTTTCGGCTTCCTGCGCGCGCCGGAGGCGAACTACCTGCCGGGTCCCGATGACATCTATGTTTCGCCGAGCCAGGTCAGACGGTTCTCCTTGCGCACCGGCGACACCGTCGAGGGGCGGATTCGCGCGCCCAAGGATGGCGAGCGGTACTTCGCGCTTCTCAAGGTCCAGAACGTCAATTTCGGGTCGCCGGAGGACGTCCGCCACCGGATCAATTTCGACAACCTGACGCCGCTTTATCCGGAAGAACGAATGAAGCTCGAGATCGCGGATCCGACGATCAAGGATCTGACCACCCGGGTGATCGATCTGATCGCGCCGCTGGGCAAGGGCCAGCGCGCCCTGATCGTCGCTCCGCCCCGGACCGGCAAGACGATGATGCTGCAGAACATCGCCCACTCGATCACCGCCAACCACCCGGAGGTCTACCTCATCGTCCTGTTGATCGACGAGCGGCCCGAGGAAGTGACCGACATGGCGCGCTCGGTGAAGGGCGAGGTGGTGAGCTCGACCTTCGATGAGCCGGCCTCGCGTCACGTCCAGGTGGCCGAGATGGTGATCGAAAAGGCCAAGCGCCTGGTCGAACACAAGCGCGATGTGGTGATCCTGCTGGATTCGATCACCCGCCTCGCCCGCGCCTACAACGCGGTGGTGCCGTCATCGGGTAAGGTGCTGACGGGCGGCGTCGACGCCAACGCCCTACAGAAGCCCAAGCGCTTCTTCGGCGCGGCGCGGAATATCGAGGAAGGGGGTTCGCTGACGATCGTGGCGACGGCGCTGGTCGACACCGGCTCGAGGATGGACGAAGTGATCTTCGAGGAGTTCAAGGGCACCGGCAATTCCGAGATCATCCTTGACCGCAAGCTCACCGACAAACGCACCTTCCCGACCATGGACATCACCCGGTCCGGCACCCGCAAGGAAGAACTCCTGCTGGATAAGGGCATGCTGTCGAAGGTTTGGGTGCTGCGGCGGATCCTCATGCCCATGGGCGTCGTCGACGCCATGGAGTTCCTGCTCGAGAAGCTCAAGAACACCAAGGACAACGACGAGTTCTTCGAGTCGATGAATACCTGATCGGCCGGCGCTAAGGGAGGCGCTACGGGATCAGTATGGTCGAACCCGTGGTCTTGCGGGATTCGAGGTCCCGGTGGGCATGGGCGGTATCGGCGAGGGAGTATTCCTGGTTTCTTTGCACCGTCACCGCGCCGGAGCCGACCACCTCGAACAGCTCCTTGGCGCCGGCGAGAAGGTCCTCGCGCTTCGCCGTGTAGGTCATCAGGGTCGGACGGGTGAGATGAAGCGAGCCCTTGGCCGCCAGGTGTTTCAAATCCAGCGGTTCGATGGCGCCCGAGGACTGGCCGAAGCTGACCATGAGGCCGTAGGGCCTGAGGCAGTCGAGCGATTTCATGAATGTGGTCTTGCCGACTGAATCGTAGACCACGGGCAGGCCTCGCCCGCCGGTGATCTCCGCCACCCGCGCGACGAAATCCTCTTCCGTGTAGTCGATGACATGATCGCAGCCATGGCGCCTGGCGAGTTCGGCCTTCGCTTCGCTGCCGACGGTGCCGATGACCGTGGCGCCCAGATGTTTCGCCCACTGACAGAGGATGAGGCCGACGCCGCCGGCGGCGGCGTGAACCAGGATCGTGTCGCCGGCGGCGATTCGGTAACAGCGCCGGCCCAGATACTGGGCGGTCAGGCCCTGCAGCATCATCGCCGCGGCCTCGGGGGCGGAGACGTCGTCGGGCAGCTTGACCAGGCGGTCGGCGGCGATGACGCGGCGCTCCGCATAAGCGCCGAGGACGGGCGCGTAAGCGACCCGGTCGCCGGGTTGAATGTCACCGACGCCGTCGCCGACGGCCTCGACCGTTCCGGCCGCTTCGACGCCAAGGGTCACCGGCATGGACGGGATCGGGTAGAGACCCAAGCGGTAATAGATGTCGATGAAATTGAGGCCGACGGCGGTCTGGTGCAACAACGCCTCGCCAGGGCCCGGCGCGCCGACCTCGACGTCCTCATAGGCAAGCACCTCGGGCCCGCCGGTTTGGTGAATGCGGATCGCCTTGGTCATCGATTCTCCTTCTGCCCGCCGATGGGGCGCTGCGACGCCAGCATCAGCGTAGCGCGCTATTCAGGTGGCCGAGCGTGCGCCCGTTGGCGAGCGCCGCCGCTTCGGCGTCGTAGGGCTTGCCGCCGAGGCGCGCGAAAGCGTGATCCATGCCGGGGTAGCCGTGGATCGTCACCAACGCGTTGCCGGCGAAGTGTTGCTTGACCGCGTCCTGGGCTTCCTTGGGGGCGAATTCGTCATTTTCGGCGATATGCAGCATCAGCGGCTTGGAGATGTTGGCGGATTGGTCCAATAAGCCCTCGATGCCGATGCCGTAATAGCCGACGGCGCAATCGACGCCGGTGTTCGCCGCCATCAGATAGGCGAGGGTGCCGCCGAGGCAATAGCCGATGCAGCCGACCTTGCCGTCGCAACTGTCGAGGCCGCGCAGATGATCCAGCGTGGCGCCGAGATCGCCGATGCCGGCGGCCGAGTCGAACCCCTTGTAGAGTTCGAACGCCCGCGTCCATTCCTCGTCCGACTGGTCGGTGATCTGGATGCCGGGTTCCTGGCGCCAGAACAGGTCGGGACAAAGCACTATGAAGCCTTCGGCGGCGAATGAGTCGGCGATGGCGCGCATGACGACGTTGACGCCGAAAATTTCCTGGATCAGGACGATGCCCGGCGCCGGGGTCGAGGCCGGCGTCGCCAGGTAGCCGGTGAAGGTGCCGCCGTCCGCGGCGGAGATATCGATGTCGGTCATGGGCCTCCCCGATGTCGGTTCTTGTCAGGCGATGGATGGGTTTGTTATCGGCGAAAGCATAGAACCGGGGTCGGGCTTTGTCACGGCCAAGGATGGGCGGCACCGGAGTAGCGCCGGGCGATGATGGCGGGGATGGCGGCAGCGGCGCCCTAGGACTCGAACGCCGCCGGCGCGCGGGCGTCGATGCTCTCGGCCGGGTGACGTTCCGCCGCCATGGAATACCAGTAAAAGCCGTTGCGCCGAACCAGCCCTTCCTTCTTCAGCCGATAGAGGGTCATGCCGGCGGTCTTCTCGTGGGCGGCGATGCCGTAATGGGACTGAACAAGCGCCCGGATATGGGTCGCCTTCAGGCCGCGCGGGTAGACTTTTTGTAGGAATTCGATGGCGGCCTCCTTGAAGCTCGGTTTCAACGAGGGGACGGTTTGAGTCAATGGCGAAGGAGTGCCGCCAAGTTGCCGGGGCGGCGTCATTTTAGACTGGCCGCCGGCGGTGAATTCGCTGGCACCATCGGCGGCTTCATGGTGGCCGAAGAGCCGGCTCGCGGCATCGCAGTCCTCGAGCTCGCGCTCGATCGATCGCAGCCGTTTCATCTCGTTCTGGATGAGGGCGCGGACCTCCCCGTGTTGTTTTTCAAGGCCGCGCCGCTTATCGGTGATGGCCTCGAGCGCATCCTCGCGCAGCATCGGGTCGTCAAGAGCCATGATACCTACCCCACGCCCGACAAGTTAACACAACCCGACACCAAAAGTCAGTCAAATGTTGGGATTTTGTAGAGATGGTGTCGAATTTAGCGGCGCCGACGCGATTCCGCACATGGATTATGGCTTCGATGCGGGGCTATTCCGACCGAGTGAGACCAAAGACGCCGGTTGGCGGATCAGCCGGCGCCGGCGCCTTCCATTCGCAGAAGATAGCGTTTGGTCGCCAGGCCGTCGCCGCCCGAGTATCCCCTCAGCGCCCCGTCGCCGCCGACCACCCGGTGGCAGGGCAGGATGATCGGCAAGGGATTGCTGGCGCAGGCGGTGCCGGCGGCCCGCGCGCCGGTCGACGACGTCTTGGCGAAGGTGCCGTAGCTCAGGGTCTCGCCATAGGGAATATCGGCGAGTTTCCGCCAAACGCGGCGTTGATAATCGCTGCCATCGGGCGCCAGCGGCAGGTCGAACCGCCGCAGCGCGCCATCGAAATAGGCATCGAGCTGGCGCCGCGCACGGCAAAGCAGTTCCGTTTCGTCATCGCAATGATCATCGCCCCAATGGAGCGCGACGATGTGGCCGTCGCGCTCGGTCAGGGTCAAGGGCCCTACCGGGCTTTGCACGGTCAGTCGGGCAAGGGATGGTGGGTTCATGGGGTTCGCTTTCTGGTGTTGCCGAGGATGGTCTCGAGCTCATCCGGCGACCTCACCGGTAAGGAGCAGACGGTGCCGACACAGACGTAGGCCGTGGCCTTGCCGTCCACTTGTTGCTTGCCGAAGGCGGGGTGGGACTCGGCCAGGGGCTTATCGGCAGATAATACCAATACCACGCGGTTGGCAAGCGACACGCCGTTGACCGCCGCCAGCAAGGACTGGACATCGGCATCGTCGCGCGCGCCGAGGATGACGATCTGGACGGCGCTTTGCAGGAACTCGTTGTTGTTGATCAGGGTCGTCAGCGGCACGAAATTTTGGCCGAGCTCGCCGGCGAAGGCGCCGATCACGGCCTCGGCACCCCTTCGGTAAGTCTCCTTGCCGGTGAGAAAATAGAGCCGCGCCAACACCCCCGCCATCGCCCCGTTGCCCGACGGCGTCGCGTTATCGGCCGCCGTCTTGGTGCGGGTGATCAGATCCTGGGCGTCGGCGGCGGTAAAGAAGTAGCCGCCGTTCTCATCGACATAGTATCGTTCGACATCGGCGGCCCAGCCTTCGGCGCGGGCCAGATAGCCATCATCGCCGGTGACTTCGAACAGCGCCAGCGCCGCGCCGCACATATGGGCATAATCCTCGAGTGTCGCGGCGTGTTTGAGCAGCCCGGAGCGGTAGCTGTGGCGCAGGCGCCCGTCCTTCATCATATTCGCGGTGACGAAACCGAAGGCGCGTCTCGCGGCATCGACCCATGCGGGCCTGGCGAACACCCAACCGGCATTGGCCAGCGCCCCGATCATCAGCCCGTTCCAATCGGCGAGGACCTTGTCGTCCCAACCGGGGCGGACCCGCGATTGTCGCGCCTCGAGGAGGGTCGCGCGGGCGGTGGTGAGCGCCGCTTCGTGATCCTCATCGCCAAGCTCGGGCCGCTTGGTTCGGTTGAGGATGGAATTTCCTTCCCAGTTGCCCTCCCTTGTGACGTCGTAGGCGTCCTTGAACCGGCCGGCGTCGGCCCCCAGCAGATCGTCGATCTCCGCCGCCGTCCAGACGTAGTACTTGCCTTCCCGGCCTTCGCTGTCGGCATCGAGCGTGCTGGCGAAGCCGCCGCCCTCGGCGGTCATCTCGCCGAGCACCCACGACACGGTCTCCTCGACGCGCATGCCATAAAGCGGGTTCTTGGTCTGCTGATAAACCAGGGTGAGGATGTCGATCATCTGGGCGTTGTCGTAGAGCATCTTCTCGAAATGGGGCACCAGCCAGGCGGCGTCGGTGGCGTAGCGCGCGAAACCGCCGCCGAGATGATCGTAGATGCCGCCCTGGCACATCTTGTCGAGGCTCAACACCACGGCGTCGCCAAAATCTTTGTTGCCGGTGCGCTGATAGGCGCGCCAGATCAACGTGTAGACCGGGACATGGGGAAACTTCGGCGCGCCGCCGATGCCGCCGTTGATGGGGTCGAAGTCCCGCAGCATCCGCTCGGCGATGCGGTCGGTGACCTCGAGCGTGATCGGACCGCCGCGCCTCGCTTGCGAGAGCTTGGCGAGGGCCTCGCCAAGGGCCGTGACGTTGGCCGATATCTTTGCCGGCTCTTGCTTGTAGAGCTCGGCGAGGCGGCGCAGGATGTCCTTGAAGCCGGGCTGGCCGTAGCGCGCGCCCGGCGGAAAGTAGGTGCCGCCCCAGAAGGGTTCGCCGTCGGGCGTCAGGAACATGGTCAGCGGCCAGCCGCCACGATGACCGAGAAGCGCCAGGGCGGACTGGTAGATGGTGTCGATGTCGGGGCGCTCCTCGCGATCGACCTTGATGTTGACGAAGAGCTCGTTCATCAGCGCCGCGGTCTCGGCATCCTCGAAACTTTCATGGGCCATGACATGACACCAGTGACAGGCGGCGTAGCCGACCGAAAGCATGATCGGTCTCCCGGTCCGCTGGGCGAGCTCGAGCGCGCCCGGCCCCCAGGGCTGCCAGTGGACGGGGTTGTCCTTGTGCTGCAGGAGATAAGGACTGGTTTCCTCTGACAGCGTGTTCTCGGTCATGGCTTGAGGTGAACTCCAAAAGTGAAGGGCAAGCGCCGTTGCGAACGCTAATTCCTCGACGTAGTTTGGCGTCAAAGTTTGGTCAAACAACCCCAAATCACTTCGGGTTAATGACCGGCGCCATCCGAGTCCGCGCCTTGGCCGGCGGGGCGCGCCCGAATGTGCCGCTTTTTGTTGGCGCCAGGTTATGTTTCATCCCTGTGGCCGATGAAGATCATGGGGCATGATATGACCGGATTTGTTGCCGACCGCCGGCGGCGGGCACCGGCGCCGCCGGACGAATGGGCGGGCGGT
>JADFPK010000085.1 GCA_022562375.1 Pseudomonadota bacterium | reverse complement strand
AGACAGGCTGACGGTCATCATCGAGACGGCCAGGATCTTGACGCGCAGGGGAATCACCCGGTGGCTATGCCAATCCCGGAGGGTGCGCCCCTGGGTCGGGTGGGTATAGAGCCAGCGGTGGAAACGCCGGGAGCTTCGGGAAAACGCCCACAAGGCGATCAGCAGGAACACCGTGGCCGGCATCACCGGCAGGAACATCCCCAGCACGCCGAGCCCGATATTCACCCAGCCCAACGCCATCAGGCCATAGCGCACGGGCGCGCAGACCCGCGGTTCCGCCTCGCCAGCCGCCCCGGCGCCGGTCTCGCCGCCGACGGGGCGGTCAATCCGACGTGTTCCGTCCATGCCGCCAACCGAGCGGAGGATTGAACATGGGATCAATGCCTAAGGGCGGGCGCGCGATTGGACGCCCAGGGGTCGCGGTGGCTTCTCTACTTGCCGCTAAGCGCCAAGGCCTTGTGCCTCACCTGGCCGAGAAACTGTTCTCCCGATTCCGGGTGGAGCGAGAGGATGAACTCCTTGCCCGGCGCATGTTCGACCGCGTAGGCCTTGGCGGCCTCGTAGCTTGGTGCCGTGACGGTGATGAGGCTGAGCATGGTCTTGCCCGCGTCGTCCTGGAAGACGTATTGAACCATCCAGTTTCGCCTGTCCGGCAACGCCCGCCGGGGCGCCGCGGCGTCCCGCACCAGGGCGGGGGGCCGGACGGAAACGCTGGGCTTGGCGGTCGGTGCCGCCGCCTCGTCGGGCAACGGAGTGTTCGCGAGTGCCTGGGCCATGGGTCTTTCTCACCGGTTGCCGGTCGAAAGCGCCCAGCCGGTCTCGGCCGGGGCGCCATCAGACCGGATGCTTGGTATCGTCCTTTACCGACGCGATCATCGGTAAGCCAATAAGGCGCAAGCCTAAAAATATGGTTAACGCCGGGGCGGAATTGCCGGTCGCGGTCTCGCCGAGAGGTGGAATTTCGATCCGATTCTGCTTACATTATACTTGCATCCTTTCCGGACATCCCTTCCGGGCATCCCTTCCGGACCGGCATTAGGACCAACGCCGTTGATCGGCGTCTTCGGGTAAGAGGGCCTTGAGCCAGTCGGCGGGGATGGTTTTAGCGGACAACGACGCCTAGCGGCGTGAAAGCCATGACGGGACCTTTGGGGGCAACGATATGACGGTTACCTTCCACGCCCATTTCCAGGTCGGCCAGTTGATCCACCACAAGCTGTTCGATTACCGGGGCGTCGTCATCGACGTCGATCCCATCTTTCAAGGTACCGACGAGTGGTATGACACCATGGCGCGCAGCCAGCCGCCCAAGCACGAGCCCTGGTACCACGTGCTGGTCCACGGCGCCGTGCACCAGAGCTACGTCGCCGAACAGAATCTCGAGCCGGACCTTGGCGGCGAACCGATCAGCCATCCGGAGCTCGATCTCTATTTCGGTGGGTTCCGGGACGGTATCTACATAACCCGCCGGTCGATGAATTAACCGGCGCGGCAGCGCCACTCCCCGAAACATACGCCACATCGTCCGCTAAGCCGCCCTGGCGCCGTCGAATTCTTCCGCCGCCCGGCGGATCTGGTGAATCGTGTGATTTCCGCAAGAACGTGTTAAGAATATAGAGCTAGGTATCTTAATGAGTTACGTCATTATTATTTCGGACAATCCAACGCATGGCGCCTGATACATCGGAATTCGGCGGGCCGGACAACCCCGGCCGGAAAGACAAGAAGAACCCTCACCGGACGGTGTGGGGCAGGGTGATGGCACGGCTCAGGAATTATCTTCTGGCCGGCGTCCTGGTGACGGCGCCGATCAGCATCACCATCTACATCTCATGGATCTTCATTGATTTCGTCGACGGCAAGATCACGCCGCTGATTCCGCTCAAATACAATCCGGAAACCTACCTGCCGTTCAGCATTCCGGGCCTTGGCCTGGTTATCATGCTGGTCGTGCTGTGCTTGATCGGCGCCCTTGCCGCCGGCCTGCTGGGACGGTGGTTCCTTCGTACCGGCGAGCGCGTCCTCGCCCAGATGCCGATCGTGCGCAGCATCTATGCCACCATCAAGCAGGTGTTCGAAACCGTCCTGTCGCACAAGTCCAACGCCTTCCGCCAGGTGGTGATGATCGAATATCCGCGCCGCGGCATCTGGGCGCTCGGCTTCCTGACCGGTATGACCGAAGGCGAGGTGCAGCACCTGACCAAGGAGGAGGTGCTCAACGTCTTCCTGCCGACGACGCCCAATCCGACCTCGGGTTTCCTTCTGTTCGTGCCCAAGGAGGACGTGCTGATCCTCGATATGACGGTGGAGGAAGGCATCAAGATGGTGATGTCGGGCGGCATCGTCACCCCGCCCGACCGGCGGCCGCTGGAGGTTCAGGAGGTCCCCCGGGTCTCGGCCAAGGCCTATGAAGACCTCGATATCCTCCGCGAAAGAGAAAAAAAGATCTGATCAGCCCGAGCGCACGTAACCGACCGCCCCGTCGCGCTCGAACAGATAAAGCAGGACCCGTACCGCCTCGCCGCGCTTGCTCTTCAGCTCCGGGTCCTTGGCCAGCAACAGGGCGGCGTCGTCGCGCGCCGCGCCCAGCAAATCCCCATGCTCGGCGAGATCGGCAAGCTTGAAATCGGGCAGGCCGCTCTGGCGCGTGCCCAGCAGTTCGCCGGCGCCACGCAAGCGCAAATCTTCCTCGGCGATGCGAAAACCGTCGTCGGTCTGGCGCAGGATCTTCAGCCGCGCCCGCGCCGTCTCGGTCAGCGGCGTCCCATAGAGCAACAGACACGACGATGCCGCCTCGCCCCTGCCGATGCGCCCGCGCAACTGGTGCAGCTGGGCGAACCCGAACCGTTCGGCGTGTTCGATCACCATGACGGTGGCGCTCGGCACGTCGAGGCCGACTTCGATCACCGTCGTGGCGACCAGGATGTCGATGCGCCCGGTGGCGAAATTCTCCATCGCCGCGTCCTTTTCCGGCGCCTTCATCCGCCCGTGGACGAGGCCCACCCGGTCGGGGAACCGCGCCGAAAGCTCGGCGAAGCGGTCCTCGGCGGCGGCGAGATCGACGGCCTCGGATTCCTCGACCAAGGGGCACACCCAGTAGATGCGCGCGCCCTGGGCCATCGCCCGCGCCACCGCGGCCACCACTTCCTGCGCCCGCGAAAGCGGCATCGCGCGGGTGTCGATCGGTTGCCTGCCGGCGGGCTTTTCGGTCAGCCGCGAGACGTCGAGATCGCCATAGGCCGTCAGCATGAGGGTGCGCGGGATCGGCGTCGCCGTCATCACCAGCACATCGGTACCCCGGCCCTTGGCCGCCAGTTGGAGGCGCTGCTGGACGCCGAAACGGTGTTGCTCATCGACCACGCCAAGCGCCAGGTCGTTGAATGCCACGTCGTCGGAGATCAAGGCGTGGGTGCCGATCGCCAGGTCGATCTCGCCCGCCGCCAACTCCGAGAGCAGCCGTTCACGGGCCTTGCCCCGGTCTCGGCCGGTGAGCAGCCGGAGGCTCACTCCGGCGGCCTCGGCCAGGGGTTCGATGGTGGCGAAGTGCTGGCGCGCCAGGATCTCGGTCGGCGCCATCAGCGCCGCCTGGCCGCCGGCCTCCACCGCCGTCAACATGGCCAGCGTCGCCACCACCGTCTTGCCGCTGCCGACATCGCCGTTGAGCAACCTCAGCATGCGGGTCTCCGCCGCCATGTCCGCCGTGATCTCCTCAAGCGCCAGCACCTGGGAGGCGGTGAGGGTGAAGGCAAGCGCCGCCATCGCCCGGGCGCGCAGCCGATCGTCTCCCTTGACCGCGCGGCCGGCCTGACGGCGCACATGGGCGCGTATCAGCGCCAAGGCGATCTGGTTGGCCAGCAGCTCGTCATAGGCGAGGCGCGCCCGTGACTTGGTCCCCGGCGCCAAGGCGGCGGCGTCCTCCGGCGCGTGGGCCGCCATCAGAGAGGCGCGCCAGGACCGCCAGCCTTGGCGGGTGAGGAAATGGCCGTCGATCCACTCAGCCAGATCGGGCGCCCGTTGCAGCGCCGCCGCGATGGCCTTGGCCAGGGGCCTGGCGGTGACACCGGCGGCGAGGCGGTAGACCGGCTCCACCGATTTCAGGCGATCGAGCTCCTCGAGCGAGGCGATATGATCGGGATGGGTGATCTGCACTTCGTCGCGGAAATGCTCGACCTTGCCGCTGACGACGCGGACCTCGCCCTCGGGCAGCACCTTGTTCAGGTAATCCGCCCGGGCGTGGAAGAACACCAGCACCAGCGTCCCGGTATCGTCGGAACACCGCACCTTGTACGGCAGGCGCGCATTCGGCGGCGCTATGTGTTTGTCGACCCGCACCGTCAGGGTGGCGACGGCGCCGGGGGGCGCCGCGTTGACCTTCGGCGCGAAGCGGCGGTCGATCAGACCGACCGGCAGATGCCAGAGGAGATCGGCGACATGGGGCCCGGCGAGCGCCTCGATCGCCTTGCCGATGCGCGGACCGACACCGGGAAGTTTGGTGACCGGCGCGAAAAGGGGGTAAAGGACTTGCGGACGCATGGGGGTTCCGGAACCGACGGCGGCTGACAGCCGAGTGGCAAGACTTTATACCCTACCGAGGTCGAGGAATACCCTACTGGGGGCAAGGAGAACATCGTGGCCGGTGAAACCGATGTCAGGCGCAAACGCCTCCTGTATCGGAGCCATCGCCGCGGCATGCGCGAAGCCGATCATTTGCTGGGAGGCTTCGCCGACCGCACCCTCGACGGATTCACCGACGAACAGCTTGACCGCTACGAGCGGTTGCTGGAAAACACCGATCCGGACCTGCTCGACTGGATTGCCGGGCGCGCGCCGGTGCCGGATGCCTTCGATAACGACGTCATGGCCCTTCTAATCGACTTTAAAACAACGTTCAAACCATCTTGAAATCGTTAAGAAAACTGTTCTCCACGCCCGGACGTATCGAGATCACGGGCACGCCCGCGGGCTGCGATGCCCTGGTGCTGAGCGAGCTTGCCGCGACCGCCGCGTTTCCCGACATCCTGCATATCGCGCTCGACGACGCGGCGATGGCGCGCATCGCCGAGGCGCTCCGCTTCTTCGCGCCCGAGGCCGAAGTGCTGAAGATGCCGGCATGGGACTGTCTGCCCTATGACCGGGTATCGCCCAAAAGCGCCATCGCATCCGAGCGCATCGACACCCTGACGCGCCTGGCCCGTCCACGCGCGGGCGGAAACGTTTGCCGGATCACCCTTACCACCGTCAACGCCTTCCTGCAGCGCGTGCCGGCGCCCGAGACCTACCGCGACGCCAGCTTCTCGGCGGCAAGGGGCGAGACCATCGACCTCGAGGCGCTGACCGATTTCCTCGTCGATAACGGCTACGGCCGGGCCGAGACGGTGATGGAACCGGGAGAATATGCCGTTCGCGGTGGCCTCATCGACGTCTTCCCGCCGGGGCTGGATGGGCCGGTGCGTCTCGATCTGTTCGGCGACGTGCTGGAGGGCATCCGCGCCTTCGACCCGCTGACCCAAAGGAGCGAGGGCAGCGTCGAGTCCTTCGAGCTCAAACCGGTGAGCGAGGTCTTGCTGAACGAGGGTAGCGTCGCCCGTTTCCGCGAGAACTACCGGGATCTCTTCGGCGCCGTGACCGAGGCGGACCCGCTCTATCAGGCGATCAGCGCCAAACGCCGGCACCCCGGCATGGAGCATTGGTTGGCGCTGTTTCACGAAACTCTGGTGCCGCTTCTCGCCTACCTGCCCGATGCGGTGGTGACGGTTGCCCATCAGGCCACCCACGCCCGCGATGCCCGCCTCGAGGCCATCGCTGATTATTACCAGGCGCGGCGCGATTTCACCGCCACCGGTTTCGCCGCCGACGGCGCCGTCTACCACCCGGTGCCGCCGGAGCGGCTTTATCTCCTCGGCGACGAATGGGAACGGCAGCTTGGCGGGCGCCCGGTCGGTGTCTTTTCGCCCTTTACCTCGCCCTTCCCCGGGCCCCCGGCCGGGCCCCGGCGGATCGACGCCGGGGGCAAGCCCGGCCACGACTTCTCCGCCGCCCGCCGGCAAGCGGGCGTGCACCTGTTCGACGCCGTCACCGCCGACATCGAGGAGCACCAGGCCGCCGGCCGGCGGGTCGTCGTCACCGGCCACAGCGCCGGCTCGTTGGATCGCCTCTCCGGTCTGTTGCGCGATCACGGCGCCGGCGAGGGGAAGGTGGTGGAGAGCTGGGCCGAGGTCGACGCCTTGCCCACCGAAACGCTGGCCCTTGTCGTCCTCGGCCTCGAGCACGGCTTCGTGACGCCCGAGATCGCCTTCATCGGCGAACAGGACATCCTCGGCGAGCGCCTGGCGCAGCCGGCGCGCAAGGGCGGGCGCGCCGACCGGTTCCTCAGCGAGGTGTCCAACCTGGCCGAGGACGATCTCGTGGTCCATCTCGATCATGGCATCGGCCGCTATGACGGCCTCGAAACCCTCGACGTCGCCGGCGCTCCCCATGACTGTCTCAGAATCCTCTATAACGGCGGCGACAAGCTGTTCGTGCCGGTGGAGAACATCGAGGTCCTCAGCCGCTACGGCGAGGACCAGGGAACGGTCGCCCTGGACCGGCTCGGCGGCGCCGCCTGGCAGTCCCGCAAGGCGCGCCTCAAGAAACGCATCAAGAATATGGCCGAGGAGTTGCTGAAGGTGGCGGCGGCGCGCGAGCTCGGCCACGCCGAGGCGATGGCGCCCCCCGACGTGCTCTATGACGAGTTCTGCGCCCGCTTCGGTTTCGATGAGACCGAGGACCAGCAAACGGCGATCGACGATACAATCCGGGATGCCGCCTCGACCCGGCCGATGGACCGGCTGATCTGTGGCGATGTCGGCTTCGGCAAGACCGAGGTCGCGCTCCGCGCCGCCTTCATGACGGCGATGACCGGCGCCCAGGTCGCCGTCGTCGTGCCGACGACGCTGCTCGCCCGCCAGCATTACGAGACCTTCTCCGAGCGCTTCGCCGGCTGGCCGATCCAGATCGGACGGCTCTCTCGGCTGGTGCCGGCGAAGGAAATCGCCGAGACCAAGCAGGGCTTGGCCGACGGCACGATCGACATCGTCATCGGCACCCACGGGCTGTTGAGCGGACAGATCAGGTTCGCCAACCTCGGCCTGCTGGTCGTCGACGAGGAGCAGCGTTTCGGCGTCGTCCACAAGGAGCGGCTCAAGCGGCTCAAGTCGAACGTCCACGTGCTGACCCTGACGGCGACGCCGATCCCGCGCACGCTTCAGCTCGCCCTTGCCGGCGTCAAGGACATGAGCATCATCGCCACCCCGCCGGTGGATCGCCTCGCCGTGCGCACCTTCATCTTGCCCTTCGATCCGATGATCATCCGCGAGGCGA
>JADFPK010000084.1 GCA_022562375.1 Pseudomonadota bacterium | reverse complement strand
CGGTCGGGGTGAGGCGGCCGGTGCGCCTTTCATAAATCAGGTTCTGCACGGCCAGGGTCGCCGGGACACCGATGGGCAGGTGAAAGTAGGTCCTGCGGTTGGTGAACTCGACCTCCGATCCCCTTGCGATCCCCCGCTTCTTGAGCTCACCGCGCAGGGCCGCATGGATTTCCTCGCGGCTGATGATCTGGCTGGCGCGCTTTATGATCACCCGATCGAACCGGCTTACCGGCCGCCAGGCGATGCCGTGGGAATAGGCGAAGGAGGCCAGCCGGGTGGCGTTGTAGACCGCGCGGCCTCCCGGCGCCGGCGCGTGGGCGATGGCGACCGATGCCTTCTCGCCGAGGCCTTCGAAGAGATCGCCGAGGCGCACCAAGTCGCCCTTGACGGTCACGACGTTCCTGGTCTGGGCGGCGTCGGCGGAAGCCGCCGCGAGGGCGATCGCCAGTACGCCAATCGCCAACAAGGTCCTCATGCCATGTCTCCTTAAACCGTCGAGACCAGGGTGGACAGCATCTCGTCCGACGTCTGAACCACCTTCGAGTTCATCTCATAGGCCCGCTGGGCGGCGATCAGGGCGGTGATCTCGGACACCACGTTGACGTTCGAGGTCTCGAGGAATCCCTGCAAAACGGTCCCGAAACCGGCGGAACCCGGTGCCGCCGTGGTGGGGAGGCCGGACGCAGCCGTTTCCTCGAACAGGTTGTCGCCCAGGGCCTTCAGACCCGCCTCGTTGGCAAAGACGGCAAGCTGCAACTGGCCGACGTTGAGGAGGGCCGTCTGGTTGGCGAGCTTTGCCAGCACTTCCCCGCTGTCGTTGATGGTGACCTCGATGGCGTTACTGGGGATGGTAATGCCGGGCTGCACCGTCAACCCCTGTGGGGTGACGATGGTGCCGAGGGGCCCGAGCTGGAACGAGCCCGCACGGGTGTAGACGACACCGCCGCCGGGCCTTTGGATCTGGAAATATCCCTTGCCCTCGAGGGCAAGGTCGAATTTGTTGCCGGTCCTCAGCACGTTGCCCTGTTCGTGGATGCGGTATATCGAGCCGATGGTCACGCCGGTGCCGAACTCGGCGCCGGAGGCGGTGACCGTGCCGCCGGCCGTCGTCGCCGAACCCACCAAGATCTCCGTCTGGTACAGAAGGTCCTGGAATTCAGGCCGCTGTCGCTTGAAGCCGGTGGTGTTCAGGTTGGCGATGTTGTTGGCAATGACGTCGACGCTGAGTTGCTGCGCGAGCATTCCCGTCGCCCCGATACTAAGAGAAGCCATGGAACCACTCCTTCATGTTCTTTCGAATAACGTTCTTTCGATTCACACTGTCGATTCAGTCTCTAGGGCATCCGCCCCAGCCGCTCGATCGCCCGGCGCTGTCGTTCATGTTCCGAATCGATGGCCTTCTGGGCGGCCTTATAAGCGCTCAACAATTTGATCATGCGGGTAATTTCCAGGATAGGCTCGACATTCGAATCCTCGAGACTGCCCTGGATGACGAACGAACCGGTGGCGGGATCGGGGCTGGTCTCGGTGGTGAAGAGCCCGCCGCCGGCCTTCTTCATTCCGTCCGTGGTCGCGAAGCGGACCAACTGGATGCTGCCGAAATCGTCATTATCCCCGGACACGGTGCCATCCTTGGCAATTTTGACCACGCCTGCGTCCTCGGAGAAGACGATGGGCTGGTCGCCTTCGCCGAGAACGGGATACCCATGGCTGGTCACGAGCTGACTGTTTTCGTCGAGCTGGAAATGGCCATTGCGCGTATAGCGCGGTCCCGCCGGGGTATCGACGACGAAGAAGCCGTCGCCCTGGATCGCCACATCCAGGGAATTGCCGGTCCTGGTGAAGCCCCCGGGGTGAAACGCCGTTTTCACGCCGGCCATGCGGGTATAGGAGATCTGGTCCCCGCCCTTGGGCAAGGCCAGGTGCTCGGCGAACATCAGGCGGTCGGCCTTGTAGCCGGGCGTTTCACTGTTGGCGATATTGTTGGCAATGACGCCCATTTGCTTGCGCATTACCATTTGCTGGGAAAGCGCCACGTATGATGGGGTTTTCATCTTCCTCACACCATCACTGATTGACAGATCCAAAATCCGGCTTCACATGTGCATGCGCCATGCCAAAAACATTTATCCTTTGATGACAATCGGTTAAGGAGAGAGCGCGGGATCGGCGGCGGTTTATTTTTCCGCTTTGGGTAGGCTTTGCCCGGCAGTTCGTACCGGGGCACTGACGGGCGTCATGGATCCTAGTTCGGGGCCCAGGCTGAACGACGATCGCCGGCGCCACGGACCTTAACGAACCGTTACCTCAACCCATTCTTAACGGTCTCGGGCTACTCTCGCCGACGATCCCTTATTTCCGCCCATATGGCGCGGCGGGTCACCAGCCTCTCTCGGCCCTTCAACGTCTTGTTAACCAAGGTTGGCTAACCTGGGGTCCCTTGCCGCAGGCGTAATTTCATCGCAACCGAGTGACCTAGATGACCGATCAGGCGTTAGAAGAAACCGAAGAAGTAGATGGGGAAGAGTCGGCCGAGGGAGAACAAGAAGGTTCTTCCCGCAAGAAATTAAGCGGCAAGAAACTCGTCCTATTCATCGTTCTTCCGATTTTCGTCGCCGGCGCCGGCGCCGCCGGGGTCTATTACAGTGGCGTTGCCGATTCCTATCTCGGGATAGAGAAATCGGCCGAGGAGGAAGAGGCCGCCGCCCTCACGAAAGCGGTGTTTTTCGATCTGCCCGAGATGCTGGTGAACCTCAATTCGTCGGGCCGGCGCACCAACTTCCTCAAGATCAACATCAGCCTCGAGCTCGAAGAGGAATCCGATATCAAGATTCTGGAGTTGCTGATGCCCCGGATCGTCGACGGTTTCCAGATCTATCTGCGTGAGCTCAGGGTGGACGATCTCCGCGGTTCGGCGGGCATGTACCGGTTGCGCGAGGACCTTTTGAGGCGCATCAACGAAGTGGCCAAGCCGGTCAAGATCAACGACATCCTGTTCAAGGAAATGCTGATCCAATAATTGCGAGTGTCGAATTTCGATGGCTGATGACGATACCGAAAAAAACGCAGAATCCTCAGGGATCGACGATGAGGCCATGGCCGCGGAATGGGCGGCGATGGCCGAGGGCGACGGTGACGACGAGGGCAAGAGTGACGACGACAAACTGGCTGCCGAATGGGAGGCCGCCGAGGAAGACGGCGACACCGAAGACGGCGACACCAGCGGCGATACGACAAGCCGTGTCCTCAATCAGGACGAAATCGACAGCCTGTTGGGTTTCGCCGACGACGAGGGCGACGACGACCAATCCGGCATCAAGGCGCTCATCAACAGCGCCCTGGTATCCTACGAACGCCTGCCCATGCTGGAGGTCGTGTTCGACCGGCTCGTCCGCATGATGTCCACGTCGCTTCGCAACTTCACCTCGGACAATGTCGAAGTGACGCTTGACAACATCACCTCGGTGCGCTTCGGCGATTATCTCAATTCCATTCCGCTGCCGGCCATGATCAGCGTGGTCAAGGCCGAGGAGTGGGACAATTACGGCATCCTGACGGTCGATAGCGCGCTCATCTACTCCATCGTCGACGTCCTTCTCGGCGGCCGCAAGGGCACGGCGGCGCTCCGCATCGAGGGCCGGCCCTACACCACCATCGAACGCAGCCTGGTCGAGCGTATGGTCCTTGTGGTCCTTGCCGATCTTTCCGCCGCATTCGATCCCCTGAGCCCGGTCAATTTCCGCTTCGACCGGCTGGAGACCAACCCCCGCTTCGCCACCGTCGCGCGTCCGGCCAACGCCGCCATTCTCGCCCGCTTTCGAATCGACATGGAGGACCGTGGCGGGCGGTTGGAACTGGTGCTTCCCTATGCCACGCTGGAGCCCGTACGCGAACTCCTGCTGCAGATGTTCGTCGGCGAGAAGTTCGGCCGCGACTCGATCTGGGAACTTCATTTGGCGAACGAGATGTGGCACACGGATGTCGACATCGAGGCCGTCCTCGACGAGCAGGTCATGAGGCTGGGAGATGTCATGGATCTGAAGGTCGGATCGCGCCTCATGCTCAACGTCAATGCCGACCCCAAAATCGATTTCCGGTGTGGCGGCGTATCGCTGCTGTCCGGGCGCATGGGACGCAAGGGGGACAAAATCGCGGTCCTGGTCGAGGATTCCAAGTTCGGCGATGCCGACGCCATCGAGCAGGGGAAGCCATCGTAATGGTATCGCTTTTGCTCGACGGCCTGGTGGCGGTATTGCTGGTCGCTACCATCGCCTATGCGGCGTTGCTGAACCGCCGCCTCGGGATCTTGCGACAGGGCAAGGAAGAGCTTCGAGAAATCGTCAACAGTTTCGATGCGGCGATGATCCGGATCGAAGCCGGATTGGGGAAGCTGAAACAGGTCGCCAACCCGACCGGCGGAGAGCTCAAGGAACTGGTGGCGGAAGCCCGGGCGCTCAGGGACGAACTGTCGTTCTTGCTGGACCGGGGCGGTACGCTCGCCAGCCGGCTCGAAAAATCGACGAAGGTGCGCGCCAGGAACGGTAATGGACGGCCGAGGCCGGCGTCGGAAGGCCGTTACCCACCGAGTCAAGGCGCCGGCAGCGAGGCATCGGGGGCGGCCCAGGAACTCCTAGAGGCTTTGCGATCCGCACGTTGAGTAGGGTTCGATGAATATTCGTCTTCTTCCGGTCGCCATCTTCGTCGCCGTGCTCATGCTCGGCGTCAAGGCGAGCGACATCTGGCTGGGAGTTGAGATGCTTGCAATCTCCCCATCCCACGCCCAGCAGGCAACGGAACAAAAGCCGGGCGCCACCGCCGCCAAGCCGCCGGCCAAGGCCGGGGCCAAGAAGGCCGAGGCCAAAAAGACGAAGACGGCCGGCGACGGCAAAAAGAAGGCCAAGGCCGCCGCCGGGACGGCGAAATCGGGGCCTCAGGAAACGGACGCGAAGGCCGCCGATGAAAAGAAGGCCGAGTCCGGGGACGGGAAGGCGGACGAGGCCGCGGAGGGAAAGAGCGCGGAGACCGACAAGACGGACGGGTTTCCCGAGGACCCGACCCTGTTCACCCAGGCCGAGATCGACCTTTTGCAAAGATTGGCCGACCGCCGGATCGAACTGGAGACTTGGCGGAAGGACATCGAGATGCGCGAACGCCTGCTCAAGGCAACGGAGAAGCGCCTCGACAAGAAGGTCGCCGAGCTCAACGTCATCCAGCAGACGATCAAGGGCCTCCTGAAACAGTACGATAAGGAGCAAGAGGCCAAGCTGAAGAGCCTGGTGAAGATTTACGAGAGCATGAAGCCGAAGAATGCCGCCGTCATCTTCGGTGAGCTCGATATGCCGATATTGCTCGACGTGGTGGAGCGCATGCGCGAGGCGCGGGCGGCCAAGATTCTCGCCAAGATGAGCCCCAAGAAGGTCAAGCGGGTCACCACGGAACTGGCGCTGCGCCGCAACATGGATTCGAAATTCACGGGCCGCGCCGCGTCCACCCAACCCTCCCAGGCGACCAATTAACGATCGAGGGTTTGTGCCGGCGGGGCGATGAGCCCTTGCGCTTCGAGCAGCGGGTAGATGCCCCCCGCCTTGAAGACCTTCAACAACTGTTCGGGTATGGCGCACCCCTCGAGCCGGGCCCCCGTCGTCACGTTGCGGACAGCGAAATCGTCGAACGAGATCTCGGCCGTGTCGCCTTCATCGAAAGCCGCGTCTACACCGGGTACCTCCAGGGCCGGGAAGCCCCAATTGACACAGTTGCGGAAAAAGAGGCCGTTGATCGAGTCGGCCAGCAGACAGCCTATGCCGAGGTTTTTGAGGGAACGCGCGGCGGGCCGGCCCGACCCCATGCCGAAATTTCGCCCGCCGACGATGATATCGCCGGCCTCGACCTCATCGGCCCACCCCGGCCGGTTGGCCTCGAACACGTACCGTGTCTGCTCTTGCGGGGTCAAATAGTAGATTTTCATCGGCAGAATGAGGTCGGTGTTGATGTTGTCGCCGAACTTCCAGACCTTTCCGGTGATTTTCATCGACCTTCCTCCTACTCCAAAAATTCCGACGGATCGGCGATCGCGCCCTTGAGCGCCGACGCCGCGACGGTGGCGGGCGAGGCCATGAAGATCCTGGCGCTGGGATCGCCCATGCGGCCCTTGAAATTGCGTGTGCTGGCGGTGATGCAGGTCTCATTGGGACCGAGGACGCCGAGATGTCCGCCGCTGCAGGCTCCGCAGGTGGGGTTGGTAATCACCGCGCCGGCCTCGATCAGGGTGCCGATGATCCCCTTGCTGACGGCCTCGCGGTAGATCGTCTGGGATCCGGGCGTGACGATGAGGCGGACCTTGGGCGAGACCTGCCGGCCGGCGACGACCTTGGCCGCGACCGTCAGGTCATCCAGCGTGCCATTGGCGCAAGAGCCGATGAAGGCCTGATCGATCCGTTCTCCCGCCACTTCGGCCACCGGGCGCGAGTTGTTGAGCACAGAGTCCGGCAGGGCGACGAGGGGTCCGATTTCGTCGAGCTTTATGGTGCGAACATCGGCGTAACTGGCGTCCGCATCGGGGGCTTGCGCCTCGAAAGGCGCGGGGTTGCGGGCCCGGACGTAGTCGAGCAGCACTTCGTCGGCCTCGAAGGTCGCGAACTCGGCGCTCAACTCGGCGCCCATCGTCGCCATCGTCCGCCGGGCATTGATGGAAAGGTTCGAAAGCGCCGGGCCGCCGAACTCGATATTGGTGTTGGTGTGCTCACCATAGGTATCGGCGATATGGAGGAAGGCGTCCTTCATCGAGACCGCCGGCGAAAGCGCGCCCTCGAGTTGGTAGCGGATGGTCTCGCCGACGCGGTACCAGGTCTCTCCCTTGGTGGCCGCGTACATGATGTCCGGCGCGCCCACTCCACGGGCGGCGCAATTGAAGGCGCCGGCACTGCAGGTGTGGGAATCGCTGCACACCAGCACCGTGCCCGGCAGGGCATAGGCATGATCCGCCACCAGCACATGGCATATCCCCTGCTTCGGGCCGATGTCGTGGAAACGCTCGATGGAAAACTTCTCGACGAAGCGGCGCCCGATCTGATGGGATATCGCGCTTGCTATGTGGCTGGCGGGAACGCGGTGGTCGAAGACGACGACGAGCTTCTTTGGATCGTCGAGCTTGAGGATCTCGCGCCAGATGCTCGGTATGAAATTGTTGTCGAACATGACTATGGTATCGACCCGCACGTTGACGAGATCGCCCGGCGAGACCTTGGCCGCGCCGCTGGCGCGGGCGAGGATTTTCTCGATGATCGTCATACCCATCGCTGCTCTCCCTCCATCCTTGGCGCGCCGATCCAGATCAGGCGGGCGCGACCGCCCTTATTGGCTTTCCTCGGCCTGACTTTGCCCA
>JADFPK010000083.1 GCA_022562375.1 Pseudomonadota bacterium | reverse complement strand
GGCGGGAGATGATGCCCGGTGCCTTGACCTCGATGCGGCGGCGTTCGTCCGCCTCGATCGGCCCCTTGTCATCGATCGGATTGCCGAGCGCATCGACCACCCTCCCCAGCAGCGCCTTGCCGATGGGCACGTCGACGATGGCGCCGGTGCGCTTGACCGTGTCGCCTTCCTTGATGGTGCGGTCGTCGCCGAAGATGACGACGCCGACATTGTCGGTCTCGAGGTTGAGCGTCATGCCCTTGATGCCGCCGGGGAACTCGACCATCTCGCCGGCCTGGACCGAGTCGAGGCCATAAACCCGGGCGATGCCGTCGCCGACCGAAAGCACCTCGCCGACCTCGGCGACCTCGGCCTCGGTGCCGAAATCGGCGATCTGTTGTTTGAGAATGGCGGAAATCTCCGCCGGCCGGATATCCATCAACCAACCCCCTTCATGGCAAGCTGCAATTTCGCCAACTTGGTACGGAGCGAGGAGTCGAACATCTTCGATCCGACCTTGACGATCAGGCCGCCGAGAAGCGAGGCGTCCACCCGGGCTTCGATCGCGACCTTGCTGTCGAACGCCTGTTTGACGGCGTCGGCGATCTCGTCGAGATGTTCGTCGCTAAGCTCGGCGGCCGAAGTCACCTGCGCCGTCATCTCGCCCCGGCTTTGCGCCAGCAGCGAAAGATAGGCGCCGATCATGTGCCCGAGCGCCAACAGGCGGCGGTTCATGGCGACGAAGCCCAGGAAGTTGCCGGTCAACTCGCCCATGCCCGCCTTGGAGGCCAGCACCGTCATCGCCTTGGCGTGGTCCTCGCGCGAGACCACCGGGGAGAGCATCGCGCGCCTGAGATCGCTGCTGCTATCCATCATCGCGCGCAGGCCCGCAAGGTCCTTGGCGACCGCGTCCAACTGCTTGCCCTCCTCCGCCAATTCGAACAAGGCGGTGGCGTAGCGCCCGGCAAGCCCGGTCGCGCCTGTCGTCTCCGATGGCACCGAGATAAGCTCCCGAATTCCTAGATGAGATTCGTCAAAACGGTGATATCTCAAGCGAACTAACGCGCCCCTCCGGACACCTTTTCCCCCCGGAGGGCGTGCTTACGTAACACACTCACCGGGGTGTTGCAACTGACCAGCCCCCGCCCTTCCAGGCGCCGGAAGGCGGCCCGCTCGCCCCCCTCCCGACGCCGTCAACCCGGCCCGCGGCGTGCCGGGCACCCCCTTGGAAGCCATGGTCGAGGGGCTTAGACTATGGGCCAACCGTCATCGACCGGGATACCCCGACGAGGGAGGAATCGCGATGAGCTTCGATCTCTACTTCTGCCGCAGGGACGAAGCCGACGTCAGCCCCGATGAGCTGCGCCAATGGATCGCAAAGCACCAAAATTTCAGCGAATATGCCTTCGAAGGGAAATTCAGGTTCGATTACGAGAACGAGGACACCGGCGTCAACTTTTCCATCGCCCATGGCTTTCCCGACTGGCTTCCCGGCGGTAGCCGTGAGGAAGGGGAACTCCCTCTTTTTAGGCCCGGCGTCTTTCCCGTCGGCATCGATGTCCGGCTAAATATTTGTCGCCCCTCATATTACGCCCACGAAGCGATGCCGTTGATGGTCGATCTCGCGGATTCATTCGACCTTATGATAGGCAATCCCCAGGACCGGAAAAGCGAACCTGATTCCCACTCCCTCGTCACGTACATGGGCCTGCCACCGTCGGATGGGGCTGAGGAGGGGTCGGTGGAATCCGACCACCACTGGGAGGACGGTGTCGCCCCGCCCCGATTTCCCGAGCACGAAATGGAACCCCGGCTCTACTCCAGCGCGGAACTGATTGCCGATTGGGAACGGATGAATTCATGGAGCATTTACAACGTCCACCAACTGGTGGCGGAGCGGGGCGGCGAGTTGCCCGCCTATTTGAGGTTGAAGGCATCGCGGCAAACTTCGATGGGGTTCTGGCGCTACATGCGGCTCTACCGCGCCCTAAAGGACCGGTATGAACCCGAGGACGAGGATGAGACCGAGGAATTTACCGGATACGCCGTGCGCCAGATGTGGCTGGTCATACGTCCGGGCTCCGATCAGGTGAAGACGGCGATGGCCTGGTCCGGTCCCTGCGGCCAAATCCTCCCGCCGGTGGATTACTTCGTCATTCCCCGCTGGCAGCGCTTGAGGAAACGCTTCAAGGGCTATCTGGTCGAGTCCCACCGGGTGCTCGACATTCTGGAGCCTTATCTGGAACCCTTCGATGAGGTCGAAGGCGCCTTCGCCGTTTCGGATGAAACCCTCGTCAATCTGACGGACGAGAATGGCAGGTTCGAGGAAGCGGTGGAACTTGCCGAGACCGTCAAGCTACCAAGGAAAGACGCCGAGTTCGAGTTTGTCGCCCCCGGCGAATTTATCGATGTCGACCCCCAACCGGTGACAGAAAGTTAGGACCTGCCGATCAGCGGCGTCAAACCCGGCGATCACATGAAGCTGTAGGGGTCGATGTCGACCTGGATTCGCACCGATTTCGGCGCCGGCGCGGCGTCGAGCCAGGCGCGCAACGCGCCTTGTATGTTGAAACCCTTGGCCGTCTTGATGAGGAAGCGCCGCCGGTGGCGCCCGCGCAGGAGGGCGAGCGGCGCCGGCGCCGGGCCGAGCACGGTGATCTCGGGACCGCCCGGCGCGGCGCGGCTCAGATCCCTCGCCACCCGGTCGAGGGCCGCCTCGTCGCGCGCCGAAAGGATGATTGCCGCCAGCCTGCCGAACGGCGGCATGGCGGAAGCGCGCCTGGCCTCGGCCTCGGCGTCGAGGAAGTCGTCGCGGCTTCCCGAGACCAGCGCCCGCATGACCGGGTGGTTCGGCTCATAGGTCTGCAACAGGACGCGGCCCGGCCGTTCCGCCCGCCCGGCGCGCCCGGCGACCTGGGCCAGCAGCTGGTAAGTGCGCTCCAACGCCCTGAGATCGCCACCGGCGAGACCGAGATCGGCGTCGACGACGCCGACCAGGGTCAGCAGCGGGAAATGGTGGCCCTTGGCCATCACCTGGGTGCCGATGAGAAGGTCGATCTCGTGCCGCTCGACCTTGCGCACCAGTTTGGCGGCGGCCTCGGGCCCGGTCAGGGTGTCGCTTGCCATGATCGCCTGGCGGGCGCCGGGGAACAGCGCTTGCGCCTCCTCCGCCAGGCGCTCGACCCCCGGGCCGCAGGCGGCCCAGGCGCCTTCGTTCTCGCACGACGGGCAGCACCGGGGCAGCACCACCGAGTGGCCGCAATGATGGCAGGTGAGCCGCCCGATGCCGCGGTGCTCGACCAGCCAGGCGGAACAATCGGGACATTCGAGGCGGTGCCCGCAGGTCCGGCAAAGCGTCAAGGGGGCATAGCCCCGGCGGTTGAGGAACAGCATCGCCTGTTCGCCCGCCGCCAGGGTCGCCGCCAGCGCCTCCTTCAACGTCGGCGACAGCCAGCAACCGGACGGGGGCCTATCGGTGCGCAAATCGAGGAGGCTGACCTCGGGCATGACGGCGCCGCCGTGCCGGTCGGGAAGACGAAGATGGGCGTAGCGCCCGCCCTTGGCGTTCGTCACCGTCTCGAGCGACGGCGTCGCCGACACCAGGACGATGGGGATGGCGCCAAGGGATGCGCGCACCACGGCCATGTCGCGGGCGTTATAGAGCACCCCCTCTTCTTGCTTGAAGGACGGGTCGTGCTCCTCATCGACGACGATGAGGCCGAGGTCCGGGAACGGCAGGAACAGGGCCGAGCGCGCGCCGACGACCACCTCGACCTGGCCTTCCGCCACCGCCCGCCAGGTCGTCCGCCGCGCCTTGGCGCCCAGCTCGGAGTGCCACTGGGCCGGCGGCGCGCCGAAGCGGGATTCGAAACGCGCCAACCACTGGGCCGAGAGCGCGATCTCGGGCAGCAGCACGAGGACGCTTTGCCCCATCTCCAGGGCCTTGGCGATGGCCTCGAAATAGACTTCCGTCTTGCCCGATCCGGCGACGCCATCGAGCAGGGTGACGCTGAACCCGTCCTTCGCCCCTTCCCCAACGCCGTCACCGGAAGCTTTCTCCACCGCCGCCCTCAGGCTGGACGCGGCCTCGGCCTGGGACGGCGACAGCTTCGGCCCGGCGCGCCGCCAGTCGGGCGCCGCGAAGGGCGGCGGCGGCGGCAGATGAACGGGCCTGAGCGCGCCGGCGCGCTCGAGACCGCGGACCACGGAAGACCCGGCGCCGGCTTCGCGCACGATCTCGTCCATCGGCCTCGGCGGCCCGTCGGCCAGCACCGCCAGCACGCGCTTTCGCGCCGGCGTCATCCGGAAACCCCCGGGCGCCTCCCAGCCCGGCTCGCGGGCGAAGGCGGTGACCGGTTTCGGCGGCTCGAGCGCGTCGGGCACGCTCATCACCATGCGCAGCACCGCGCCCGGCGGCGTCAGGGTGTAGGCCGCGACCCAACGGATGAAGCGGCGCTGAAGGGCAAGCAACGGCGGCGCCTCGATGAGGCCGGTGACGGTCTTGAGGGCATAGGTTTTCGCGCCCTTGGCCCCGGCGTCTCCTTCGCCCCCGGCGCCGCCGCCGTCCTCCGGCGGGTCCCAGACGACGCCGACCAACTGGCGCCGGCCGAGGGGAACGCGGACGAAATCGCCGGCGCCAAGCGGCCGACCGGCGCCGGCGATATAGTCGAAGGCGCCGGTCAAGGGCAGGGGCAGCAGGACCTTGACGCGATCGGCGATCGCCGCGTGGTCCGAACCGGCGTGAGCTGAAGGCATGGAAACCACTTTAACGATTTGGCCCGGCCAGAGCCAAAACGATTTGGCCCGGCCGGAGCCAAGAAAAGCCCGCCGATGCCTGGCGCCGGCCTTGACATTTCGACCCTTGACGTGGCACAGCCTGCACCGAGCGAGATGGAAACCCTGATCGACATGGCCAACAGCGGCGAAATCAATGCCATCCTTCCCGCACCGGCGGGCGGCGTATGACGCAAAAACCGAAAGACGCGGCGGCGGCCGGCGAGAGGGGCTTGCGCCAGGAGCAGGTGGTCAAATATCTCAGGCGTCATCCCGATTTCCTCACCGAACATCCGGAATTGCTCGACCATCTCCTGGCGTCGGAGGACCGGCGCGGCGAAGGCGTGATCGATCTCCAGTCCTTCATGATCGAGAAGCTGCGCCGCGAGACCAAGCGACTGAAGAAGCGCCAAGCCGATCTGCTGGCCACCAGCCGCGCCAACATGACCAGCCAGATGCGGGTGCATGCCGCCGCCCTGGCGCTCCTCGAGGCGCGCTCGTTCGAGAACCTGATCGCGGCGGTGACCACCGATCTCGCCGTGCATATGGACGTCGACGTGGTCGTGCTCTGCGTCGAGTCCTCCGACGAGGCGCCGGTAAAAACGGTGTCCGGCATATACATGATCGAGCCGGGAGAGGTCGACCGTCAACTCGGCGCCGGAAGCGACATCGTGCTCAGCCGCAAGAACCCGGAATTGCCCGAGATTTACGGCGCCGCCGCCGCCCTGGTGCAGTCGGAGGCGTTGATGCGCCTCAGGCCGAGCCCCGAGGCGCCGACCGGCATGTTGGCGCTGGGCTCGCGCTATGAAGGACGGTTCGATCCCTACCAGGGCACCGAGCTCCTGGGTTTTCTCGGCCGCACGCTCGAGCATTGCATCCGAACATGGTTGGGACTCACATTCAAGGGAGGATGACTCCCGTTCTCGATCCGGGGCTTAGCGCCGCCATCGCCGAGTGGCGGAACTGGCTGGCCGACGAGAAGCGCGCCTCGCCCCACACCCTTGCCGCCTACCGGCGCGATCTCGACCACTTCCTGATCTTCCTTTCGGAACATCTCGGCGGTCCGCCGGGCCTGGCCGATCTCGCCGCCTTGCGGCCGGCGGATTTCCGCTCCTACCTGGCGCGCCGGGCGGCGGCGGGGGGCGCGCGCACCTCGACGGCGCGGGCGTTGTCGACCCTTCGCGGCTTCTTCCGCCGGCTGGGGCGCCGCGATCTCGTCCATAACGCCGCCATCGAGGGCGTGCGCACGCCGAAGGTGCCGAGATCGTTGCCCAAGCCGCTGTCCCCGGCGGAAGCGCGCGAGACCCTTGAGGGCACCGGCGAGCTCGGCGGCGCGCCCTGGGTCGCCAAGCGCGACACGGCGCTGTTGACGCTGCTTTACGGGTGCGGCTTGCGCCTCGGCGAAGCGCTGGCGTTGGACCGCCGCCAGGCGCCAATCGGTGACTCCATGGTGGTCACCGGCAAGGGCAACAAGCAACGCATGGTGCCGGTGCTCGACATCGTGCGCGAGGGCATCGCGGCTTATATCGCCGCCTGCCCCCATCATCTCGGGCCCGACGGTCCGTTGTTCGTCGGCGTGCGCGGCAAGCGCCTTGCGGCGGGCGTGGTGCAGCAACGGATGCGCACCCTGCGCGCCCTGTTGGGGCTGCCGGAGACGGCGACGCCGCACGCCCTGCGTCACAGCTTCGCCACCCATCTGTTGGCCAATGGCGGCGATCTCCGCACCATCCAGGAGCTCCTGGGGCACGTCTCGCTGTCGACCACCCAGCGCTACACCGCGGTCGATGACGCCAAGCTCATGGAGGTCTACCGCCGGTCCCATCCCCGCGCCCATCCCCGCGCGATGGCCGACGGGGACCGGGCCAAGGGATAGCGTCTCGACCGTCTCTCAGGCTTTCTCGCCGCCGTCCGTCACGATCAAATCGATGCCGACGGCGAGTCCCTTGGCGATCGCCAGCATGGCGGTCACGCTACCGCGCTTGCCGTGCTCGATCTCGGAGAGATAGGAAGGCGAGATGCCGGCCCTTTCGGCGAGTTCCTTGACCTTGAGCCGGCGCCATTGGCGAAACACGCGGATGGGGGGCTCGCCGGCGAAAATCCGCTCGGCGATCTCGCTCGGGATCGGCTCGAGGCCTTCGTCGGCGGCCTTGGCGCGGGCATAGAGCGCCTCGTCGTCGATCTCGCCCGCGCCTTCCGTCAGGCGCAGATAATCGGCCCAGGGGATCACGGCATATTCGGGCTTGCCGTCGCGATCGATGGTCTGGATACGGTTTTTCATCGGTACGCCCTCCCTCTCGGTGCGATGACGACAACGTGCATTGTCATCGTTTTCCTGTCCAGTTCATAGATCACCCGCACCTCGCCGACCCGCATCCTGTAGGCTTGCGACGCCGCCAGCCGAGCGACGTTCGGATGCTTGGCGAAGGGTGAGGCGGCGATGGCGTTGATGGCGTTGATGATCGCTTGCCGCTTCGCCTGTTGCAACCGCATCATCCCCTTGATTGCTTGCCGGCTGTATGTGATCTCGAACAAGGGGAGAGTATCGTATATAGCGACGAAAATGTAAAGATAAAACTCGTTATTTACGACGTTTTAGGTCTAGAATCGGCCTGCCCTCATCGCCGCCCGAGGCCGGCGCGGCGGAATACCCCACCGGCATCACCCTTCAAGTCCGTTATGCCGCTCAG
>JADFPK010000082.1 GCA_022562375.1 Pseudomonadota bacterium | reverse complement strand
GCTACGAGGCGGACCGCCCCATCCTCAAGGATGTCTCCTTCACCGTGCCGGCGGGCAAGACGGTCGCCATCGTCGGCCCCAGCGGCGCCGGCAAGTCGACGATCTCGCGCCTGTTGTTCCGTTTCTACGACGTCACCGGCGGGACCGTCTCCATCGACGGCCAGGACATCCAGAGCGTCACCCAAGCGAGCGTGCGCGGCGCCATCGGCATCGTGCCCCAGGACACGGTGCTGTTCAACGACACCATCCGTTACAACATCGCCTACGGCCGGTCCGGCGCGTCCGATGACGACATCGACCGGGCGGCCAAGCTCGCCCGCATCGACGACTTCATCCGTTCCTCGCCCGCCGGCTACGACACCAGGGTCGGCGAGCGCGGCCTGAAGCTGTCGGGCGGCGAGAAACAGCGCGTCGCCATCGCCCGCACCATCCTCAAGCGGCCCGCCATCCTGGTATTCGACGAGGCGACCTCGGCGCTCGATTCGAAGACCGAAAAGGAAATTCAGGCCTCGCTTCACGAAGTCTCGGCCGAGCGCACGACCGTGATCATCGCCCACCGCCTGTCGACCGTGGTCGAGGCGGATGAGATCATCGTCCTCGAGGACGGTTCGGTCGTCGAACGCGGCCGTCACGCCGAACTTCTCGCCAAGGGCGGACAGTACGCCGCCATGTGGGCGCGTCAGCAAGAGGCGAAGCAGTTCGAGGAAACCCCGATCGAGGATCTCGGCGAACGGCTCGCCGGCGAGGCGCTTGCCAGCGAGGGCCTGGGCGACGAGAATCTCTAGAAGATCCAGGCGCCCGGATCGGCGTTCATCGCGGTTGCCGCCAGGGAAGCGGCACGGACTTGTCGAGGGAGCGGAAGCACCATGGGTGAGGGAGGCGCGCGAGGCGCCGTCGTCTTCGATCTCGGCGGGGTGCTGATCGATTGGAACCCGCGCTATCTCTACCGCAAACTGTTCGAGGACGCGGGCGAGATGGAGGATTTCCTCGCCACCGTCTGTAATTCGGCCTGGAACCAACGCCAGGACGCCGGCCGGCCGGTCGCCGAGGCCGCCGCCGAGCTGAAAGCGCGCCATCCCGACAAGGCGGCCCTGATCGAGGCCTATTACGGGCGCTGGCCGGAGATGCTGAACGGCGAGATCGACGGCGCCGTGGCGATCCTGGCCGAGCTCAAGGACCAGGGCACGCCGTTATACGCGCTGACCAACTGGTCGGCCGAAACCTATCCCCACGCCCGGTCCCGCTTCGGCTTCCTCGGCTGGTTCCGGGCCATCGTCGTCTCCGGCGAGGTTGGCCTGATCAAACCGGAGGCGGAGATCTATGAGCTGCTGCTGGCCACCCAGGGTCTGACGGCGGCCGAGACGGTGTTCATCGACGACAAGCCGGAGAACGTCGAGGCCGCCCGCGCCCTCGGCTTCCAGGGCATCCACTTTACCGACGCCGCGGATTTGCGCGCGGCGCTTGGCGAACTGGAGGTGCTGTAGAGGCCGCTTGCCATAATTCGAATATTCGAATAATCTCGAAATATGATCAAAGCGGCCGCCATATCGGCGTTCGGCGCCCTTGCCCATGAACATCGGCTGCAGGTGTTCTCGATGTTGATCCGAAAGGGTCCGGCAGGGATGTCGGCGGGGGACATCGCCCACCGGCTGGCGGTGCCGCCGTCCAGTCTCTCGTTTCACCTGGGCCAGTTGGAGCGGGCGGGTCTTATCAAATCCTGGCGGGACCGACGCCGGATCATCTATGCGGCGGACATCGATGGGACTCGTCGCGTGCTGACGTTTCTCACCGAGGATTGCTGCGACGGCCATCCGGAAATATGCGGTGGCCTGATCGTCGGCAACGACGCCGGCAAGGGAACCGCCGCAAATAAACCCCCCGCAAATAAACCTAAGCGACGATGACGGCGATGGGCCCGGCCCGGGGTGGGACGGCGCCATCGGTTATCGGTGGATCGCTTCAAGCACCAAGGGAAGATTGGACATGAACGACAAGGAACCGTTTAGCATCGCCCGCCGCCTGGTCGCGGAATCGCTGGGAACCGCGATCCTTCTGGCGACGGTCGTCGGTTCCGGCATCATGGCGGAGAGACTGGCCGACGGCAACATGGCCCTGGCGCTCCTTGCCAACACGCTGGCGACAGGGGCGATCTTGGTCGTCTTGATCCTCATTTTCGGCCCCATATCCGGCGGCCATTTCAACCCGGCGGTGACGCTCGCATTTTTCATCAGGCGCGAGATCGCCTTCGCCACCGCCCTGCTTTACGTGACCGTCCAGGTGTTGGGTGGCCTCATTGGCGTCATCGCGGCCCATGTCATGTTCGAGTTGCCCATCGTCCAGATTTCGCAAAACGCGCGGGCCGGGCCCAGCCAGTGGTTATCGGAAGCCATCGCCACCTTCGGCCTCGTCGCGGCGATCCTTGGCACGCTGCGATTTCGTCCCGACGCCGTGCCCTATGCCGTCGGGCTGTTCATTTCCGCCGGCTACTGGTTTACCGCCTCCACCTCGTTCGCCAATCCGGCGGTTGCCATCGCGCGGGCTTTCACCGATACCTTCACCGGCATCCAACCCGGCCACGCCCCCGCCTTTATCGTGGCCGAGCTGGTTGGCGCCGTGACGGCGACGATCCTGTTCGGCTGGCTGCTGCGGTCCCCGCCGACCCTGGCCGACGCTTCGGAAGAATGAGCAGGCGCCCCCTTAATTCCCGGCCTCGAGCCTTGCCGCCAGCGCTTCGGCCAGGCGGGCGAAGACCGTGTCCCAGTCCCCGGCGCGGCTTTGGCGGAAGAGCCGTAGGGTCGGATACCAGGGCGTCGTCTCGCCTTCCAGGCCCCAGCGCCAATCGGGTATGTGGGGGAGCGCCATCCAGGTCTCGCGGCCAAGCGCGCCGGCGAGGTGCGCGATGGCGGAATCGGAGGTGATCACCAGATCGAGGTTGGCGATCACGGCGGCGGAATCCATGAAGGCGCCGTTGGCCTCGTCGAAATCCGCTCCCGGATCGGTTATCGCCGAGCCCGCGGCGAAACCCTGGAGCTGCTCGGCGCCAGGCCCCTTCTGCAGGCTGATGAACTTAGGCCCGCCGATGCCGGTGAGGGCGGCGAAATGCGCCAGCGGGATCGAGCGGCGCCCATCGGCCTTGTAGGAAGGATTGCCCTGCCAGGCGATGCCGATGTTGAACCCGCCGCCGAGCCGCTCCTTCCACGCTGCGCTCAACGCCGCGTCCGCGGCGAGGTAGGGAATATCCGCCGGCACGGTTTCGGCGGTGGTTCCCAGCACCGCCGGCAGGCTGATCAGCGGGATCTCGATATCGAACGGCACCGGCGCATCGCCCCGGGCGGTCAGCCGGTCGATGCCGGGCGCGCTTTCGGCGATCTTCATCAACGGCGCCGGGCACTCGAAGACGACGGTGCCGCCCTTCTCCTTGGCGAGCGGTGCGTAGCGGATGAACTGCAGGGCATCGCCGAGGCCCTGTTCGGCGTGGATGAGCAGCGTCTTGCCTTCGAACGGCGCGCCGTCCCACGCCGGCGCATCGAAGGAACGAACGCCGATCTCGGGGATTTTCCGGCGCCACTCATATTCCCGCCAGCCCTCCTCGAACCGACCGTCAAGCAACAGCGCCAGGCCCAGGTTCCAATGGCCGTCGGCATAGGCGGGATCGAGCGCGATCGCCGTGCGTAGGCTGGCGATGGCATCGTTCATCCGCCCTTCTTCCTTCAGCGCGACGCCGAGATTGGCGTGGGCGCGGACATGGCCGGGCGCCAGGGTGACGGTGCGGGCGAAGCTTTCGGCCGCTTCCGCCGTCCGGCCGCTCATCAGAAGCGCGTTGGCGAAGTTGTAATGAAACTCGGCGTTGTCGGGCTTGAGCGCCAGCGCCCTTTCGAAGCTTTCGAACGCCGCGTCCCGATCGCGCCGGGCCTTGTGGGTCAAGCCGAGGTTCGACCACGCCTCGGCGAAGGCGGGGTCGATCGCAACCGCGCGCCGGTGGTGGGTCACGGCCTCGTCGTACCGCCCCAGGCCCTTGAGCACGTTGCCGAGGTTGGTGTGGCTGAGCGCGGCGTCCGGCATCAGTGCAAGGGCCTGGGCGTAGCTCTCGGCCGCTTCCTCGAGCCTGCCGGCGCCTTGCAGGACGTAACCCTTGACATGATGGAGGTTGGCGTCCCCGGGCGCCTCGGCGATCGCCTTGCCGATCAGTTGCAGGGCGCGTGAGGTGCGGCCGCGCTCATGAGCGATGAGGCCGAGGAGTTGGAGCGCGCCCGGATCGCGCGGGTGCTTGCGCAAATGGCGCTTGTAGGCCGTCTCCGCCTTGGCGAGATCGCCCGAGCGATGGTGGGCGAGCCCGGTCTCGATCAGGTCCTTGCCCGCCTGCGCGGCCGGAGCCGCTTCGGCGCGGCGAAGGCCCGGCGCCGGCGCGCTTACGGTCGGCGGCGGGGCGCCACCGGATGAGGAGTGTTCGATGATCTCCGCTTTCACCTTCGCCGGTCCCGATCCTTGCTTTGCCGATCCAACTTCGATAGGGCGGCGAACCGGTACGCCCGGCCTTGGGCGCGGCCGGACCCCCATCGGGGACGCATGTTAGGATTGAGAGGTTTAGGAATTCTTTACCGAATCCCGCGCTCGGCCACGTTCACCGCCGTCTCGGCTTCTGCCGGCTGGTCTTTTTCGGTGGCGTCCTCGCCGGCGACGATCCGTTCGGCCGGCAAGCGGATCGTCACCGTGGTGCCGACCCCGACCGTGCTTTGCAGGTCCAAGGATCCGCCATGCAGTTCGACGAGGGACTTGGTCAGCGGCAGGCCGAGGCCGGTGCCCTCGTATTTGCGGCTAAGCTCGCTGTCGACCTGGCTGAAGGGCGCCAGAGCCTTCGGAATGTCTTCGAGGGCGATGCCGATGCCGGTGTCGATGATCTGCAAGACATAACCGCTGTCGGGCCGGCACCAAGTCTTGATCGTGACCGTGCCCCCGGGCGGGGTGAACTTGATCCCGTTGGACAGGAGATTGATCAGGATTTGCTTGAGTTTGCGTTCATCGAAACGCAAAGCCGGCAGCTCTTGGGGAATCTCAATTTTGAGCGTTACCCCACCATTCGCCGCACGCTCCTTGACCAGAACAATGCAGGACCGAATGACCTCGGTGGTGTCGATGTCCTCCTCATCCAATTCGAGTTTGTCGGCCTCGATCTTCGACAGGTCCAGAATGTCATTGATGAGGCTCAGCAGATGATAGCCGGATTCGTTGATGTGTTGGACGTATTCCAGGAACTTGTCATCGGCCGCCGGCCCGGCGAGGCCATCCTTTATCATGTCGGAGAAACCGATGATGGCGTTGAGGGGGGTGCGCAGCTCGTGGCTCATGTTGGCGAGGAACTCGGATTTGGTGCGGTTGGCGGCAACCGCTTCCTTCATCGCCAGCTGCAAGGCCTGCTCGGCCCGCTTGCGCTCGGTGACCTCCCCTCTAAGTTCCTCGTTGGTCTCGGCCAGTTTGGTTGTTCGTTCGTTGAGACTTTCATTGACTTGGCCGAGGGTGACTGAAGCACTCTTGAGTTTGCCCAGCACATAGAGGATATAGACCAGCAGACCTACCGAAAGGGCGTACATGGGCACACGGTACCGGTTCGCCGATTCCTGTAACCGAGCGAAATTTTCAATGTACGCCCGGTAAAGGTCATCGGCGAGCGTGGCAGCAGGCATCGACATGAGTTTCTGGATCAGGCCGTCAACTTGGCCTCTGGACTTAAGGGCGATGCTGGCGTGGGCCATGACAGTTTCAGCCTGTAGGCGATGCTCACCTGGAAGTTTAGCGGAAATCTCTATGATGTTTCTCACCCTAGACCGCAGGTGAGACTCCAGCTGTTCATCGCCGCGGAGGCTGTAAAGCAGGACGCCGCGCACAAGCTCATCGAGCGCGTCGGCAAAGGCTTCATGATCGCCGACTTCTCTTGCTCTCGCCTCGAGTTCCGCCGCTGCAACCGGAAGATAACTTAGGGAATTCTTGAGAATCGCGTTCTTGGACTTGAATCGCTCCAGAATCTCCACACGTTCAACTTGAAGCTTCGAGTAAGCCTCGAATCGGCGGTCGATATCCGCCTGCCCCTTACCGTAGATGGCGAAGTGTCCATGCTCGAGACTCCGCAGCAGCTCCCGCTGGCGTATTGCCGTAGCGACCAGGGGATCATAGTTGTGGAACAGCCGGGATCGGGCCTGGAGAATGTCTTGGTTGAGCGTAGCATCCAGTTGTTTGAGCTCGCCTAAGCGAACGACGATCTGATTGTGCCGGGCCGGGTCAACTGTCTGCGTCTTGAAGTACGAAAACGTCAGAATCGAGATCGCTACCGCTACGACCAGGGCCTGTTTCACTCCAAGTGCCGTCATGGCACATTCCCGCTATATTCGCCGGTGAGTGTCTTCAGGAAAGCGACGATCAATTGGGCTTGTTCGTTCGAGAGAGGACGGCCGAGCTGATGTTTCGCCATGATCTCGACCGCCCGTTCGAGAGTTTGAGCCGAGCCGTCGTGGAAATAGGGCGCTGTGAGCTCGATATTGCGTAACGAGGGCACCCTGAAAACAAAGCGATCCTCAACCTTGCCAGTGACGTTGAAACGCCCGAAATCGGCTTCCGTGATACCCCCGCGGTCACGGAAGTAATCTCCGAAGATGCCGAACCTCTGAAACATGTTCGTGCCTATATTGGTTCCGTTGTGACAGGAACTGCATCCAAGAGATTTGAACGACTCGTAACCGGCCTTTTCTCGTTCGGTTATGGCATCGGTGTCGCCAAGCAAAAACCTGTCGAACCGTGAGTTCGGGGTGATCAGCGAGCGCTCGTAATTGGCGATCGCGTCCTTGACGTTGTCGCTTTGAATGCCGCCTTCATAAATTTCCGCGAACGCCGCCACATAGGCCTGATCTTGGTTGAGCTTCGCGATGATTCCGGGCCAGGTGGAGCCCATTTCGCTCGGGTGCTGGACCGGTCCGTCGATTTGTTCTTCGAGTGTTGCGGCACGGCCGTCCCAAAATTGGACGAAGCTGAAGCCGCTGTTGAAAACCGTCGGTGCGTTCACGGCGCCTACGGCACCGCCGATTCCTCGGGAGCGAGGCAGCCTATCCGTGCCCCCCTTCGCGAGGTCGTGACAGGTTGCGCAGGCAACGGTGTCGTCACGCGAGAGCCTTGTGTCATGGAAAAGCCGCTCACCTAAGGCAATTTTACGCTCGTCAAGATCGACCTGCCGAGGGATCGGTACGATCGGTTCACTTCGTAGCTCGAGGCCCGGCCTCGCCATCGCCGTCTGCACCCCAGATACCGCTTCGTCCCGCAAGTCTGGTTGATTTCCGAAATTGAGCCACAGCGATCCTGCCGCAACGACGAAGGAAGCGAGAGGGAGGAAGAGCCAGATGCCGGCCTTCCTTAGTCCGGAGAGTTTGATTTTCATTTTTCGTGGTGTCGCTCGCGACA
>JADFPK010000081.1 GCA_022562375.1 Pseudomonadota bacterium | reverse complement strand
GACCCTGCGGGCGGCCTTGCAGGCCCTTACGCTCGTCGTCGCGCGGCCCTTGTGATGCGCCAGCATCACGGCGGACCACGCTCCTAGCCGAAGAACCTGCAAGGCCGTCAGATGTGTCACCCTACTATGAAAGTAAGTACTGGGTTGGCGAAACATCGAGGCTATCCGCTTTCGGCCTGAAGCCTGTCGCGCATGTGCCGGAGCGTGGCGCGGAGGTTTTCGAGATCGTCCTCGGACACGCCGGCGGTCGCGAACCGGTTCACCTCGATGGCGTAGGGCAGCAATTTGTTGCGCAGCGATCTTCCCTTCCTGGTGAGGAAGACATTGATCTTGCGCCGGTCTTCGGTGCTGCGCACCCGGCGGACGTAGCCCCGCTTTTCCATGCCGTTCAGCGCCGTCACCGTGGTCGGTTCCATCATGCCGACGCGTTGGCTCAACTCGCGTTGTGTCAGCCCGTCCTGCTCCCAAAGCACCCTCAGGAAATACCACTGGCCGAGGGTGACGCCATGGGCCGAAATTCGCGCCGCGAGGACCTTGGAAAAGGCGCGGTATGTGTCGCGCAGCAGATAACCGGTGGACTGTTCGGGGTGGAACTCGACCCGCTCTTCTTCCTCGTCGGGCTCCGGGGAAACTTCGATTTCACTCGACTGCGCCATCGCACGGAATGCTCTCGCCTCACCGGCGCCGCGGCCAAATCACGCGAAACGCCCGACCGACAAGGATAGTATTCCGGGAAGGTTAGAATTCCAAGTATTTGTGCGCCGCCCCGGCGGAGCCTGGCCGCCGAAGCGGGCCTTCGCCACGCCGAAGCGGCTTCGGCCGCGCCGGCGGGCACGTCCGGGAACGCTACTGGAAGGGGTCGTAACCGTAGGTCGGCTTCGCCATGATGTCCGCCGGCGCGATGGCCTCGCCGCTCATGTAGGCGACGCCGGCGCTGAGCGCCCATTTCCCCACGGACGCCCTGTTGACCCCGTGGGCGAGGGTCCTCAGACCCTTGGCCTCGGCGGCGCCGACGAAGGCGGCGATGTCGGCGCGCCTCGCCGCCGCCTTGCCGTCGAGACCACCGAGATCGGTCGAGAAGGCATAGAGCTGGGGCGTCTCTATCCCCTCCATGAGCGGATTCTCCAGCGGCAGGCGGACGATGATCGAAAGACAGTAAGGTTGCAGTTCCTGCCACACCCGGTTGGCTTCCGGCCAGGGCGCGTATCCCGCCAGGTTGCATATCTCGAACAATATGTATTTCCTGTTGGACGACGGCACCCGCCGGCAAAGATCGATAAACTTCTGGCGCGAGTCCTTGCCCGTCAGCGTCTCGAAATCCACCGCCGCGATGAGAAGCGCCGATGACTTGCGGTGATCGGAGGTCTCGAGACCGCGGATGATATTGCCGAGCAGAAGCCGGTCGCGATCGGCCTGGCTCATGCCGGGCGCGGCACCGGCGCCGGGCGGAAGGGCGCAGGCATAGGTCGAAACGACGCTCTGCACCGCCCCCCAGACCGGCAGGAAGACGAGCGGCGCGGCCGCCAAGACGGCATCGGTTGGGGCCTCGCCGTCATCGGGGAGCTCTTCCGCCTGACCGGCAACGTCGTTCGCCGATCCGTCGAAGGCGTGGCCGCGGAGCGCGCGAGACCGGGGGGCGCCGTATTTGCGCCGCTCCTCCGCCCGCCCGTTGCCGGCGGCGCCTGGACGGCGGCTTTTGGCGGGCTGCTGACCGTTATGCCGGGAAAGGCCGGGCGCGCCTTCGCGGCCGTTCATGGGGCCGTTCACGAGATCGCCATCCGCCGGCTCGGTGGTTTTCACGCCGAGTTTATTGGCGATGACATCGAAGATCGTCCCGCCCGAACCCGGACTCGCGCAGTCGATCTCGGCGACCTCGCCACGAACGTCGATGGCATCGCGGGCCGCCTTTTGCTTGGGCAGTGTCTTGGCGAGGTAGCGCTTGAGGTAGGATTTCGCCTCCTTGGCGATCGTCAGCGTCTTCTTCTCCGCCTCCTCCATGTCCCGCTGGCAGAACAGCACGACAAAGGTTTCGTCGTCATAACGGGTGTAAACGTCGCTCGGATGGAGGTGGCGCTGCATCGCCGAGGCCATGAGATCCTGAACCTCGTCGGAAATTTCATCCCAATCGACGTCGGCATTCTTGCGCAGGCCGTAGAGCCCGAGCACCTGGAGCTTCCCGGCCGTCAGCTTGGGATCGGGAAACGTCTCGAGCAGCTTTTGGGCGCGCTGGTTGAACTCGTCCCTGGCGGCCGGGGCGCCTGGCCCTTTTGCCGCCTTGCCTTTGCCCTTGCCCTTGCGCCCCTTGGCATGGCTAAGCGGCACGTCCTCGTAGAAATATTCGGTAACCCGGGCCTTGAAGCCCTTGAGGCCTTGTTTCGATGGCATACTCTTTCCAACTCCATGGCTTGCCCGCCAAAAGCTTAGGCCCGAGCGCCCTAAAATTTTGTTAACCACTGAAAATGCAAAAGCCGCCGCCGGACGCGCAAAACGCCAACGGCGGCCCCATTCGGCCGCCTTGCGCCGTGGGTTCCAGGGTGGGTATCCTGAGACCGGCACGAAGGCGCTGGGCGCGGCGACGCCCCCGGCGCGTGGCGAGGGTGGGTGATGATGGAATTGGCCGAGGCGAAATCGACGATCCGCGCCAAGGCGCGCCAGCTTGGCTTCGACGGGGCCGGTTTCGCCCCGCCGGTGCTGGATGCCGAGGCCGGCCGGAATCTCGCCCGCTACCTCGATCTCGGCTTTCACGGCGACATGGACTGGCTTTTCCGCCGCGCCGACGCCAGGGCCCAGCCCAAGCACCTCTGGCCCGAGGTCGAGAGCGTCATCGTCCTGGCGATGAACTATGGCCCCGCGCTTAACCCCCTGGCGATCCTGGCCCGCCGCGATCTCGGCGCCGTCTCGGTCTATGCCCAGGGCCGGGATTACCACGACGTCGCCAAGAAGCGCCTCAAGGCGCTCGGCCGCTGGCTGGTCGAGAGGTACGGCTGCGACATCAAGGTGTTCGTCGACACCGCGCCGGTGATGGAGAAGCCCCTGGCCGAGCGGGCCGGCATCGGCTGGCAGGGCAAGCACACCAATCTGGTCTCGCGCCGGCACGGATCGTGGCTGTTCCTCGGCGAAATCTTCACCACGCTGGCGCTTCCCGCCGACGCCGCCGAGGCCGATCATTGCGGGTCGTGCCACAGATGCCTCGACGCCTGTCCGACCGACGCTTTTCCGGCGCCCTATCGGCTCGACGCCAGACGCTGCATCTCCTATCTCACCATCGAACACAAGGGCCATATCGCCAGGGAGTTCAGGAAACCCATGGGCAACCGCATCTATGGCTGCGACGACTGCCTGGCGGTCTGCCCGTGGAACAAATACGCCTCCAGCACCGAGGAATACGCCTTCGCGCCGCGCGAGGAATTGACGGCGCCGAAACTCGCCGAGTTGGCCGGGCTCGATGATTCCGGGTTCCGCAAGATGTTCGCCGGCTCGGCGATCAAACGCATCGGCCGTGCGCGTTTCGTGCGCAACGTCTTGATCGCGCTCGGCAATACCGGTGACGCCGCGATGGTCCCGGTGATCGCCGGTGTGCTCGCCGACCCCTCTCCCCTGGTCCGCGCCATGGCGGTGTGGGCGCTAATGCGGCTCATGGACCCTGGCGATTTCGAACGCTTGCGGGCGCGCCATGCACCAGGCGAAACCGATGCCGGCGTCGCCGCCGAATGGCGGGCGCCGGTCGAGGCGCCGGTATGACGATGCCCCGATCGACGCCGGTCCCTGATCGGCGATGCCCTGAACGGCGATGCCCTGAACGGCGATGCCCTGAACGGCGATGCCCTGAACGGCGATGCCCTGAACGGCGATGAAAGTCTCTGATTTCGATTTCGATCTGCCGCGCCAGATGATCGCCGGCCGGCCCGCGGCGCCGAGGGATAGTGCGCGGCTGCTCGCGGTGGGTGAGGGTCTAAGCGACCATTCCGTCCGCGACCTGCCGGACCTCCTGCGGCCGGGCGACCTGTTGGTGCTGAACGACACCAAGGTGATCCCGGCGCGGCTTCGCGGCCGGCGCGGGGAGGCCGCGATCGAGCTGACGCTGCATAAACAGGACGGGGCGCGGTCGTGGCGGGCCTTCGCCAAGGGATCGCGCCGGCTGCGCCCCGGCGACCGGATCGATTTCGCGCCCGGCTTCTGGGCCGACGTCGCCGCCAAGGGTAAGGACGGCGAGGTCAGCCTCGAATTCGGCCTCGAAGGCGCCGCGTTCAGGCAGGCGATCGAGCGTTTCGGCCAAGCGCCCCTGCCGCCTTATATCCGCCGCCCCGGCGGCCCCGACGCCAGGGACCGCGAAGACTACCAGACGGTCTACGCCCGCGATGAAGGCGCCATCGCGGCGCCGACGGCCGGGCTCCATTTCACGCCGGCGCTCCTCGAGGCCCTGGAGGCGCGGGGGATCGGGCGCGTCTTCATCACCCTCCATGTCGGCGCCGGCACCTTCCTGCCGGTGAAGGCGGCCGACACCAGGGACCACAGGATGCACACCGAGACCGGCGCCATCCCCGAGGAAGCCGCCGGCGCCATCAACCGGGCGCGCGACGGCGGCGGGCGCGTCGTCGCCGTCGGCACGACGGTGCTGCGCCTGCTTGAATCGGCGGCCGATCGGGCCGGGCGGGTGCAACCCTTCGCCGGCGAAACCGATCTCTTCATCACGCCCGGTTATCGCTTCGGCGCTATTGATCTGTTGTTGACCAACTTCCATCTGCCGAAATCCACCCTGTTCATGCTGGTTTCGGCTTTTTCCGGCCTGGCGCGGATGCGGGCGGCCTACGAGCACGCCAAGGAGGCCGGCTACCGCTTCTATTCCTACGGCGATTGCTGCCTGCTTTGGCCGCCCCCGGAGACGGCGGGCCAAGGGCATGACGGGGATGGCAAGCGCGATGAATGAGGGCGGCTTCGGTTTCGAGATCCTGGCGCGTTCGGGTTCGGCGCGCCTGGGCCGGATCACCTGCGCCCACGGCGCCGTCGCCACCCCGGCCTTCATCCCCGTCGGCACCGCCGGCACCGTCAAGGCGATGACGCCCGAGGCGGTGGCGGCGACCGGGGCGGAGATGGTGCTGGCCAACACCTATCATCTGATGCTGCGCCCGGGCGCCGATATCATCGCCGGGCTCGGCGGGCTGCACCGGTTCATGAACTGGCGGCGGCCGATCCTCACCGACTCGGGCGGTTTCCAGGTCATGTCGCTGGCCAATTTCCGCGAGATCACCGATGACGGCGTCGTCTTTAAGTCCCATCTCGACGGCTCCCGGCATGAACTGACGCCCGAGCGCGCGATCGAAATCCAGCGCCAACTCGGCGCCGATATCTCCATGGTGCTGGATGAATGCTCAGCGTATCCGGCGACCGAGGCCGAGGCCGCCAAATCCATGCGCCTGTCGATGGGCTGGGCGGCGCGGTCTGCGGCCGCCTTCGATCGACGGCCGGGCACCGGCCTGTTCGGCATCGTCCAGGGCGGCGTCTTTGGCGATCTTCGCCGGGAATCGGCGGCAAAGCTTCAGGAAATCGGCTTCGACGGCTACGCCATCGGCGGGCTCGCCGTCGGCGAGGGGCAGGAGTTGATGCTGAGCACCCTGGAGGCGACCGTGCCGGCGCTGCCCGAGGAGGCGCCGCGCTATCTCATGGGCGCCGGTTATCCCGCCGACATCATCGGCGCCGTTTCGCGCGGCATCGACATGTTCGACTGCGTGCTGCCGACCCGTTCGGGGCGCACCGGCAAGGCCTTCACACGCCGTGGCGAGATCAACATCATGAACGCCCGCCACATCGCCGACCCGCGGCCGCTCGACGAGGCCTGCCGCTGCCCGGCCTGCGCCGATTATTCCCGCGCCTATCTCAGCCATCTGGCGCGCGCCGGCGAGATGCTGGGCGGCACGCTGATGAGCTGGCACAATCTGCAACTGTTCCAGGACCTGATGGCGGGCCTGCGCGACGCCATCGCCAACGACACCTTCGACGCCTACGCCGCGGCCTTCCTCGCCGAATATGAAAGGGGCGACATCGAGGCGTTGTAGGGCGTCCCGCCGGCGCTAGGTAGGCAGGTGAGGTTTCTAATTAAGGGGACACCCTTAATTAATGACGTTCCCTCAATTCCGCCTTTATTCCCAGAATACGACACATCTGTCGCTTTCCCCTTGCCGATGAGACAGTTCTGTCGTATCCTGGTAACACCAGGAGGAAAGTGGGAAATGCCCCGATGACCCCGGAGGAGCTGTTGCGTAGACTGCGGAAGAACAAGGAAATCCGGCGCCATCTCCGGGTCGAGAAGAGCGAGGGCAAAGGCAGCCACCGGATGGTCTACTACAAGGGCCGCAAAGCCACCCTTCGGCAACACAAAGAGATGAAGCGAGGCGTGGTCAAGGCGTTCCTCAAGCAACTGGGCATCGATCCGGGCGCTCTGGACTGAGCCCCGGCGCCCCCGCCTTCCGGATATGCCCCGACTGACCGCACAAAAGAATGAGGAAAAGACGCCATGCTGATCTATGCAGTCACCTTCGAGGAGACCGACGGCCAAGTGCTCGTGCGCAGCCACAGCTTCCCCGAGCTTTTCACCTATGGCGACGACAAGGAAGACGCACTGGAGGCGGCGCGTGACGCTTTGATCGAGACGCTGGCAGGGCGTATCCGCGACCGTGAGGACATCCCCGAAGGTCTCGATCCCGCGGCGATAGACCCGGCGAAGGAGGAAATTCTGGCGCTCCCGACCCGGATCGAACTCAAGGTTTCGCTTTACCGCGAGATGCAGGGACAAGGGGTCACCAAGGCGGAGTTGGCACGGCGACTGGACCGCAACCAAAAGCAGATCGACCGCCTGCTTGACCTGCGTCACGCCTCGCGCCTCGACCAGATCGACCAAGCTTATGCGGCACTCGGCAAACGACCGACGCTGCAGCTGATAGGCGCCTAGGCGAAATGGAATTAAGGTGACACCATACTTAATTCCGGAATTAAGTATGGTGTCACCTTAATTCGCGCACCTTAATTCGTCACCTTAATTCCTGCGTGCTATCGAGGATCGCGCCGGGCCATCGAGCCGGGACCTTCGACGCCTACGCCGAAGCCTTCCTCGCCGAGTACCGAAGGGGCGACATCGAGGCGTTGTAAATAGCGGTTTTAGTGGCGTATTCTTGGCCCATGAGCGAGATAAAAGAAGAAATGCTGAGCCAGCTCGGCCGGCGGGCGGAAATCCCGCCTTCGCCCGATGAGGCGAGGCTCGAGAGCGTCGCCAACCCGCAAAGCGGCGAGCAATATCTGGTGCGCTTCACCTGCCCGGAGTTCACCGCCCTTTGTCCGATCACCGGCCAGCCGGACTTCGCCCATTTCGTCATCGACTACGTGCCCGGCGTTCGGTTGCTCGAGAGCAAGTCGTTGAAGCTCTTCCTCGCCTCGTTCCGCA
>JADFPK010000080.1 GCA_022562375.1 Pseudomonadota bacterium | reverse complement strand
GCGGCACCGCCGGTCAGTCGCTCGGCGCCTTCGCCGTGCAAGGGGTGGAGTTGAAGGTGTTCGGCGACGCCAACGACTATGTCGGCAAGGGATTGTCGGGTGGCGTCATCATCGTCCGCCCGCTGGCGTCCTCGCCGCTGGTCAGCAACGAGAACACCATCATCGGCAACACCGTGCTTTACGGCGCCACGGCGGGCAAGCTGTTCGCCGCCGGCCAGGCGGGCGAGCGCTTCGCCGTGCGCAATTCCGGCGCCGAGGCGGTGGTCGAGGGCTGCGGGTCGAACGGCTGCGAGTACATGACCGCCGGTCTCGCCGTCATCCTCGGCCCCGTCGGCGACAATTTCGGCGCCGGCATGACCGGCGGCATCTCCTTCGTCTATGACGCCGATGAGACCTTCGCCGACCGCGTCAACGGCGATACCCTGGTCTATCAGCGCGTCGAGACCGAGTACTGGGAGAACCGCCTCAAGGCTCTCATTATCGAGCATGCCGGGCACACCCAATCGCGATTCGCCGAGCGGCTCCTCATCGACTGGAGCCGCGAGATCGGCAAGTTCTGGCAGATCGTCCCCAAGGAGCTGCTGGCGATCCTCGAGCATCCGGTCACCGCCGAGAGGGAGAGGGCCGAGCGGGCCTAGCGCCGATCCTGTTTGGCACCCGCCCCTGTTCCAGTCCCCGGAATTAAGGAATTAAGGCGGAATTAAGGTGACAGCTTACTTAATTCCCCGTCCCGGCAATTCAGGGCTATGGAATTAAGTAAGCTGTCACCTTAATTATGCACCTTAATTATGGTGTGCCCTTAATTACCCAAGGCCCGCCCCTGTTCTAGTCCGCGCCGTTGCGGTAGAGTAGCCGCCGATGCGCCTGCTCTATCATCTCTGGCTGTCGCCCTTCTCGCGCAAGGTGCGGGTCGCGCTGCGGGAAAAGAACCTCGATTTCGACATGAAGGTCGAAAAGGTGTGGGAACGCCGTCCCGGGTTCCTCGCCATCAACCCGGCCGGCCAGGTGCCGGTGCTGATCGAGCCCGACGGCGCCGTCATCGCCGACAGCAACGCCATCTGCGAATATCTCGAAGAGGTCTATCCCGACTGCCCTCTCATGGGCGCCGACGCCATCGAGCGCGCCGAGGTGCGCCGGCTGGTCAACTGGTTCGATATAAAGTTCGACCGCGAGGTGACCGTGAACCTCGTCGGCCAGAAGGTGCAAAAGAAATTCCTCGGCCTCGGCCAGCCCGATTCCCGCGCCATCCGGGCGGGGCTCGCCAACATCGGCACCCATCTCGATTATATCGCCTATCTGTCGGAGCGGCGCCAATGGCTGGCGGGGGAGGGGATTTCGCTCGCCGACATCGCCGCCGGCGCCCATCTTTCGGCGGTCGATTATATCGGCGACGTGCCGTGGGACGACTATCCGGCGGCCAAGGACTGGTACGCCCGCATCAAGTCCCGGCCCTCGTTCCGCCCCCTGCTCGGCGATCACATCCCCGGCATCCGTCCGCCGAAGCATTACGCCGATCTCGATTTCTGAAGCCGCTTAGCGCACCGGGGTTATTGCACGGGGGTCATTGCGCGGGGGCGCGGATCCGTTCCAGGTTGCGCTCGGCGTCCCTGGCGGCGGCGCTTTTGGGCGCCGTCTCGATGACGCGGCGCCAGTCGCCGGCGGCGCCCCGGTCGTCGCCCGAGAGGCGGCGGATGATGCCCCGTTCGAGATAGGCGTCGGGGTTGCCGGGGCCGAGCGCCAGCGACCGGTCGACATCCTTGGCGGCGAGGGCAAGGTCATTGGCCCGGCGGTAGGCGCCGGCGCGGTAGAGATAGGCGTCGGCGCGGCCGGGCGCCATGCCGAGCGCCCGGCTCAGATCGCCGATCGCTTCCGCGTAGCGCCCGAGACCGGCATAGGCGAAGGCGCGGTCGATCAGCAGCTCGACGTCCAGGGGCTGGGCGGCGACGGCATTCGTGAAGGCGGCGATGGCGCGGCCGTCCTTTCCCGCCATCAGCCAGGCCTGGCCCGCCTGGCCCAGCAAGTCCCCCTTGAGCGCCACCGGCGTCCCCTGCCCGTCGCCGGCCAGATGTTCGAGAGTCTTGGCGGCGAGGGAGAACTGCCGCTGGCCGATGAGCGCCACCGCCGAGCAATGAACGGCCGCCGCCTTGCCGCCGCGCTCGAACCACAGCCGCGCCCGCTCGAACCCCTTCGGCGGATCGGACCGCGCGAGATCCATGCAGGCGGCATATTCCCGCGATGGCTCGATCGAAATCGGATCATTCGGGGCGGCGGCCCGGGCGGTACCTGGGGCGGTCTCGGCCCAGGCCATGACCGCGCCGCCCAAGCCGAAGGCGGCGGTGAAAAGCGCCGCCGCCAGGACGATGGCCAAGAGCCCCCCGCCCGGCGCCGCCGCGTTAAATCCTTGAACTTTCATCGCCGGCCGAGCTTGTCCGAGGCGCGCCCGGAACGCAACCGCCATCTTCGTCCCCTTAGTGGCGCCCGCCGGCTGCGAATTTGCCGCTCGCCCGCCCTGTCGCCCGGCCGGATGGAGTTCTAGGGCTGGCGCGGCCATCGGCGAGTGTGCCATGGTTGGGGCCATGGACGAGCACCCGTCCCCTCGCCTGTTCTGCTTCGGCCTCGGCTATACCGCCCTGGCGCTGATCGATGCGCTCAGGACCGATGGCGGCAATGCGGGGGAGTGGCGCGTCGCCGGCACCTGCCGGGGCCGGGACGACGCGGCGGCGCTCCGGGACCGCGGCATCGAGGTCTTCGTTTTCGACGGCGCCAAGCCGATGGCAGAGGCGCATGATGCGCTCGAAGGCGCGAGTCATATCCTGGTCTCCATACCGCCGGCGGACGAAGGCGACGTGGTGCTTCGCCATCACCGCCGCGACATCGCCGCCCTGGCGTCGGCGGCGCTCCGGCTTCGCTGGCTCGGCTATCTCTCGACCACCGCCGTCTATGGCGATCGCGGCGGCGGCTGGGTCGATGAAACATCGGAACTCATGCCGAGTGGCGCGCGGGGGCGCAAGCGCATGGACGCCGAGGCCGGTTGGCTCGATCTTGGGCGGCGCGATCGCGTGCCGGCGCACATCTTCCGTCTCGCCGGCATTTACGGACCAGGCCGCAGCGCCCTCGATCAGGCGCGCCGCCTCGGGGCCAAGCGCATCCGAAGACCCGGTCAGGTGTTCTCGCGCATCCATGTCGCCGATATCGCCGCCGTGCTCATCGCTTCCATGGCCCGGCCCAATGCCGGCGCGGTCTATAATGTCTCGGACGATACCCCGGCGCCGGCGGACGAGGTGCTGGCCTTTGCCGCGGACCTTTTGGGCTTGGCGCCGCCGCCCATCGTGGCGTTCGAGAAGGCCGAGCTATCGGACATGGCCAGGAGCTTCTATGCCGACAACAAGCGGGTCGGGAACCGACGCATCAAGTCGGAGCTCGGCGTCCGCCTCCGGTACCCCGACTACAAACAGGGCCTCGGTGCGCTGGCGGCGGCGGACCGGGAAGGTGGGTAGGGACTCACGCCTTCTCCGATAGCTCGGCCACCGCGGCGAGGATGCGCTCGATGTCGCACGCGCGCGACTGCCTGTGCTCGGCGTCCTTGATCAGGGTGACGATGACGTCCGCCGCCGCCAACTTTTCCGCCAACGCCACCGACAGCCGCCACGCCACGTCGGTGTCCGCCATGCCGTGAAGGAGGCGCACCGGGCAGGTGAGTGGAATGGGCCCCCCGAGCACCAGATGGCGGCGTCCGTCCTCGATCAGGGCCATGGTGATCGGGGTGGGCTCGTCCGCGTAATCGGTGTGCTGGTGGATGACGCCGTCGGCGCGCAGTCTTTCCCGCATCTCCGCGTCGAGGCCGTTCCAGATCAGCTCCTCGGTGAAATCGGGCGCCGAGGAGATGCCGATGAGCCCACGGATGCGCTCGGGCCGGGCGAGGGCCGTGAGCACCATCAGCCACCCGCCCATGGACGAGCCGACAAGGATCTGCCACCCTTCGGTGAGTTCGTCGAGGACGAATATGGCATCGTCCGTCCAGGCGCCGATGGTGCCGTCGGTGAAGGCGCCGGAAGAGGCGCCGTGGCCGCTGTAATCGAAGCGCAGATAGGCCTGGCCGCGCCGCCGGCAGAAGCCCTCCAGCGCCAGCGCCTTCTCCCCGGTCATGTCGGATTTGAAGCCGCAAAGGAAGACGACGCCGGGACCCTTGCCCGGCGAATGTTCATAGGCGATCGAAGCGCCGTCCCGGCGCTGGAGCTTCAACATCTTAAGTGTTGTTGCAATGATGTATCCGAATCGGCCATAAGCGGTGGGTATGAGCGACGAGCACGGCCAAGTTACCATCGAAAGCGGCGGCGCCAAAGCCTATCGGCCGGCGGTGCTCCAGGTCCTGCCGCGGCTGGTCTCGGGCGGGGTCGAGCGGGGCACGGCCGATATCGCCGCCGCCGTCGCCGGCGCCGGGTGGCGCTCCCTCGTCGCTTCCGCCGGCGGGCCGATGGTGCGCCTTATCGATCGCGCCGGGGCCCGGCATATAACCCTGCCGCTCGATTCCAAGAACCCTTTCGTCATGCGCGCCAACGTCCACCGGCTGGCGCGTCTGATCAGAGAGCACGGCGTCGATATCGTCCATGCCCGTTCACGGGCCCCGGCGTGGAGCGCCGAGGCGGCGGCAAGGCTTGAGGGCGCCCACTTCGTGACCACCGTCCACGGGACCTATTCCATCCGTTCGGTGCTCAAGCGGCATTACAACAAGGTGATGACCCGGGGCGAGAGGGTGATCGCCATTTCCAACTTCATCGCCAGCCAGATCCAGGAAACCTACCATGTGGCGCCCGAGAAGATCCGGGTCATTCATCGCGGCGTCGATCTGGCGGAATTCGACCCCCTCAGGGTCACCGACGAACGCATGATCCACTTCGCCGGCAGGTGGCGGCTACCCGACGGCATGAAGATCATCCTGCTGCCCGGCAGGCTGAGCCGCTGGAAGGGACAGCGCGTGCTGATCGAAGCGCTCAAGCGGCTCGGGCGCCGCGACGTTTCCTGCCTGCTCCTTGGCGCCGGGCAAGGACACGGCGCCTACCAGCGCAGGATCGAGGCCCAGATCAAGCGTGCGCGCCTCCAGGACGTGGTGCGCATCCTCGATCACTGCCCGGACATGGCGGCGGCCTACAAGCTTTCCGATGTCGTCGTCTCGGCCTCGACACGGCCGGAAGCCTTCGGCCGCGTCGTGGCGGAAGCCCAGGCCATGGGCCGGCCGGTCATCGCCACCGATCATGGCGGGACGCTCGAGACGGTGATCAGGGACGAGACCGGATGGCTGGTGCCGCCCGGCGATCCGGATGCCCTGGCGGCGGCGCTGGACAAGGCGCTTTCCCTCGACGGCGCGGCGCGGGAGCGGCTGGCGCAAAGGGCGATGGCCCACATCCGCCAACATTTCACCAACGACGAGATGTGCCAAAAGACCCTCGCCGTTTACGCCGAGGTGATGAATTCAGGGGACGGCGGCAAGGGCACGGCGGCGCCATGATTTGTCTTTGGCGGCGGTGGCGGCCGTGGCCAACGGGACGGCGCCGGAGATGAGCAACATCCTCGTCATCAAGCTGGGCGCGCTCGGCGATTTCGTGCTGGCCATGGGGCCTTTCGCCGCCATCCGCCGTCACCATCCCGAGGCCGCCATCACCCTCCTCACCACCGCGCCTTTCGGGGAACTGGCCGAGGCCAGCGGCTATTTCGATGCGGTGTGGATCGATACACGGCCCAAGCTCACCCAACCCCTCGCGCTCCTCAGGCTCGCCCGGCGCCTCAATGACGCCGGGTTCGAACGGGTCTACGATTTGCAGACCTCGACCCGATCGGGCGGTTATTTTCGCCTGATGGGACCGCTCCTCGGGCGCGCGCGCCCCGAATGGTCGGGTATCGCGCGGGGCTGTTCCCACCCCCACCTGAATTCGGACCGGTCCGCCATGCACACGATCGAGCGCCAGAAGGAGCAGTTGGCGGCGGCCGGCATTCCGGACGTGCCTGGCGCCGATCTCGGCTGGGCCGTGGCCGACATCTCCCGCTTCGGCCTCGCCGATTTGGCCCCGGGCGGCGGCGCGCGGCGCTTTGTGCTGATCGCGCCCGGCGGCGCCCGGCACCGGCCGGCGAAGCGCTGGCCGATGGAGCGATTCGCCGCCTTGGCGGCAAGGCGTAGCCTCTTGAGCCTGCCAGAGATAATATAGCGCATGTTACGGTTCGTGTCAAGCTAAAACTGAATGTTTGCGCAACTTTTGAGATTCAATGGTACTGAAATGATCTTCGTCAAGCTCAAGGAAGCGATGCTCAGCTACCGGCGACGGACCGGCCGAAAGATCACGTATGACGATTTGGCCGAAATAACAGGGCTGTCGGCCGGGACACTGCAGGCCATAGCGACGCGTGAGAGCTATCACCCGACTCTCGCGAATGTCGAGAAACTCTGCCTCGCGCTCGATGTTCAGTTGCACGAAATACTCGAATTGATCCCCGATCCGCCAAAGGCCAAACGGGCACCCAGGAAGAAGCGCCAACTGTAGCCGCCGAACGCCCGTCGCCGAGGCAACGTCCGGTATTCGGACCGCTGGCGGACCTATTCGGGGCACTCGTCCGCGCAGGCCTCGAATGAGCTTTATAAGATGAACCTGGCCAAGGGGCAGACGGGTTTGTCCGTGGCCTTCGATTTGCCGACCCAAACCGGTTACGATGCCGATGATGTGATGGCTCGGGGTGAGGTCGGAAAGGTCGGAGTGCCGATCAAGCACATCGATGACATGACCGCGGCGCTCATCGCGGGCAAACCCACCCCCACGCGACCGGAAGGTACAAAGCGCGGGTTGGCTGACACCCCTCCGGAGGACGACATTACGGCCGACTCGGACGGCTTCCTACCCGCTGCCCCCGGCGGCCCCGATCGCCACGAGGTGGCGGAAGCGGCCCGGATTGCCATCGAACGCGTGAGGGATCGAATCAGCAAGGCCTTACCCGGAGATCCCGAGTTCCCGAACGATACCCACGAACAGCGGCGCACGGATGACTCACCGTGTGATGAGCCCTCGGATCCGGGCGAGTGTCTCTGCGGCGCCGAGGGTCCGGACCCTACGCCGTATCAGCTCATGAAGATCCAACGGGACTTTTTCGAAAAGACGGTCCGCCGCTCCATGACGGATGAGGAAGAGGCGCAGCTGCGCAGGAAGTATTTGGAACTGTCGGAGGCAGAGGCGACGATGGCCATGGTGAGCCGGGATATCGCGGACGCGGTGCTGGACAACGCCGTTGAGGTCTCGCGGACTTCGATGGACGACATGCCGGGCGCCGCCGGCGAGACCATGAACCCGGCCGATGCCGAGCTAGCCGCTGCGGTAAATGCAAGTGAAAGCGCTTGCACGACGGTTTGGCTGGCGCCCCCCGGGCCCTGCGACATGCGCAAGGGGACGAATCCCGGCCACGGCTTCAAACTGGGGGCACCGGTTGCAGCCGGCGTTTCGGCGAACCAGACCTACTGCCCTTCTGG
>JADFPK010000079.1 GCA_022562375.1 Pseudomonadota bacterium | reverse complement strand
GCGCTTTCGATATCGCGGATCGCCCGGCGCAGGCGGACGTTCTCGGGCTGCAGCGATGAGAAGATGCCGCTTATCATCGTCTCCAGCGCGCCGTCGAGGATGGGGAGGGACGACAGCTTCAGCGCGACATCGACGCCCGAGGCGCGGATCATCTCCACCAGATGGCCGAGCAAGCCGAAGCCGGTGACGTCGGTGCACGCCGTCGCGCCGCTGGCGAACAGGCACCGGGCGCCCTCTTCGTTCGATTGCAGCATGGAGCGCAGCGCGCCCTCGATCCAGCGGCCCTTGGCCTTGAGCCGCATGTCGGCGGCGAACAGCGTGCCGGTGCCGAGCGCCTTGGTGAGGATCAGCCGATCCCCGGGCGTCATGCCGCCCTTGCGCATGATCCGGTCGCGATCGGCGAGGCCGTTGATCGAAAAGCCCAACGCCAGCTCCGCCCCCTCGCTGGTGTGGCCGCCGACCAGCGCCGTGTTGGCCCGGTCGAGGACCTTGAGCGCGCCGGCCATCATCTGCGAAAGATCCTCCTCGACCTTCGCCTCGATGCCATAAGGCACGGTGGCGATGGCCAGCGCCGATTGGGGCTCGGCGCCCATGGCGAAGATGTCGCCGAGCGCATGGTTGGCGGCGACCTGGCCGAAGACATAGGCGTCGTCGATGAAGGAGCGGAAGAAATCGACGGTGTGGACCATGACCTTGCCGGCCGGCACCTCGACGACGGCGGCGTCATCGGGCTGGTGAAGGCCGATCAGGACGTCGTCGCGCTTGACCGGTTGGAGCCGGCCAAGGGCGCGCTCCAGCACGTTGGCGCCGACCTTGGCGCCGCAGCCGCCGCAGCGCATGGCGATATTGGAGATCTCCTTGATCACCTCGGCATCGGCGAGGCCGCTGGCGATCCCGGTCTCCTCGGCTTCCTCCATCTCCGGCAGCTCGTTGAATTTGCGCATGAAGCGCCGGTCGATCCACTCCTTCCACAGCCATACCCATCCGCCCTCGACCGACCAGCCGGCGCGCGAGGCGACGGCGTATTTGTCGCCGGTGCCGATCAGGCTCAGATACTTGCGCTGGGGGGTGAAGGGTTTCGGTTCCTTGGCCAAGAGGACGCGCCGCAGGTTCCGGGCCAGGGGCGGACCCTGGCGGACGGCGAAGACGCCGGCCTTCTCGCGCCGATGGTCGACGACGGAGGCGACGTCGCCGGCGGCGAACACGTCCGGGTGGGAAACCGAGCGCAGCGTATCGGCGACGCGGATGAAACCGCCATCGTCGAGCGCCAGGCCGGTCTCCGCGAGCCACGGCGGCGCGCCCGCCATGGTCACCCAGAGGATCTCATCGAGCGCGATGTCGGACCCGTCCTGGCAATGCAATCGCCCGGCATCGACCCGCGCCACCCGATGCCCGGTATGCACATGGACGCCGCGTTGGGAGAGGATGCGGGTGAACTTGCGGCGCACCCGCCGATTGTGGGTCGGCAATATTTCTTCCGATTCGGTGATCAGATGATACTCGGGATCGGCGCCGCCCCGCCCGGCCTGCGCCAACAACTGGCCGAGGCGGTGGCGGACACTGAGCAGAAGCTCGACGCCGCCGGCGCCGGCGCCGACGACGCCGATCCTGACCGCGTCTTCACGGCCGAGCACCCGCCCGGCCAAATCATGCCAGTGGGCGACGAAGCGGTCGATGGGCTTGACCGCCACCGCGTGTTCGGCGGCGCCCGGCACCTGGGCGGTGTTGGGGATCGATCCGATGTTGATCGACAGCAGATCGTAGGCCACCGGCGGGCGGTCGCGGCACAGCACCCGCTTGTTATCCGGATCGAGGCCGATCGCCTCGTCATGGAAGAACTGGGCGCCGGCGAAGCGGGCCAGCGGCCCGAGGTCGATATGGGCGTCATCGAAGCCGTAATGCCCGGCGATCAGGCCCGGCAGCATGCCCGAATAGGGCGCGTGGGTATCCCGGCAGATCAAGGTCAGCCGCACCCCGGGGATGGGCCGCATGCCGAAGCGCTTGAGCACGGCGATATGGCTGTGGCCGCCGCCGAGCAGCACCAAATCCTTGAGCACCGGAACCGTCGCCTTCTTCATCGTCTTCTCGTGTTAGAGCGGGTCTTGGTACCGGAGCGGGCCCATTAGGTCCGTTCCGGCGTGGTGGTGAGGCGGATCTTCGCGCGAATGGCGCGCGAAAGGGCATCGACGCCGATGTTAAGGAAGGCGGTGATGATGATCAAGAAAACCGCCCGGTCCATGCGGATGTCGGCGATGGCGGAATCGACGTAGAAACCGAGCGTCAGGATGCCGAGGATGCCGAGGATGGCGGTCTCGCGCAGGATCACCTCCCAGCGGTAGAACAGGAAGGCGAGGAACTGGCCGTAGACCCTCGGCAGCACCTCATAGGCATAGAGGTCGAGGCCCTTGGGCGCGTCGGGCCTCAACGGCATCTCGTCGACGTGACGGCCGATGAGATGGCCGATGACGGCGCCGTTGTGGAGCGCCAGGGCGACGATCGCCGGCAGCATGCTCGGCCCCCAGAACTGCAGGAACAGATAGGCGAGGATGTATTCGGGCGTCGAGCGGGTGACGACCAGGAATGCGTGGCCGAGAGTGCGCCCGAAACGGCCGAAGAAGCGGCGCGAGATCAACGGGAAGAAGATGAGCGCCAGGGCGCCCGAGGCGACCAGCGCGATCTGGGTCAGGATCAGGGTCGCCATGATGCCCCAGAGCGCCTGGGTGGTGAAGATCTGCCACATCCAGTCCGCCCATGCGCTAAGCGCCGCCAGATCCAGCGTTTCCGCCACCCTTATGGGATGGGGAACGATGTCTTCGGTGAAAAAGCGGGCGACGTTGCTAAGCGATATTTCGGCGCCGGGGCCAAGGAAGAACGGCGCCGCCAGAAGATAGAACGGCACCAGCCTGGCCTTCACCCATAGCCTCAGCGAGGCGATCAGCACGAAGAACAGGATCAACAGCGCCGAGACATCGGAGTAATGGCCCTGCCGGAAGGCGGACTCGAGATAGAAGCCCAGCGTCGGCAGGCCGACGAAACCGAGTATGGCGCTCGAGCGCAGCCCGCACTCGAAGCGGTAGAGGGTGTAGTTCTTGATGTGGACCCAGGCGTCGGGCAGACGGGCGTAGAAGAAGGCGGCGGCGGGGGAAGCGCCATCGGGCAACGCCGCCAGCGGCCTCGGATCGGCCTCCTCCAGTATCTCCGAATAGACCTTGGCGAAGATGCCGCCATAGGGGATGGCGATGGCGAGGATGCCGGTCAACGGCGTCAGTCCGAAAATTTGCAGGAAGATGAGGGCCCAGAACAGCTCGTGGATGGCGCGGACGAAGGCCGACAGCCAACGCACCGGGCCGAAATGAAAGACCAGCGCCAAGGCGAAGCCGGCGACGCCGCCGAGGGCGACGCCGAGGAAGGCGAAGGCCACCGTCTTGGCCAGCGCCTCGCCCAACCGCTCGACGGCGAGGAAATTGGGGGTGACGACGCCGAGCGCCATCCGCCCCATCTCCCGCCACGGATCGAACGTCGATATCTCGATGTCGGCGAAGAGCAGGCAGACCAGCGCCACGCCGATGAAGGCGAGGGAAGTCTTGAACGCGCCCGAACGCTCCATCTTCAGTTTTGGTAGAGGGAATCGAGGTCCGATCGCTTGAGTCCCAAGCTCGGCTTATCGAGCGCGATTCGCCCGCCCTTGAGGCCGATGACGCGATCGGTGAAGGCGAGCGCCAGATCGACGTCGTGCATGGCGAGGATGACGGTGCCGTGGGCCTCGTTGATCGCCGTCAACACGGCGCGGGCCTGGTGGACATCCACCGCCGAGACCGGTTCATCGCCGAGCAGGACGTCGCGTTCCTGATAGAGCGCGCGGCCCACCGCGGTGCGCTGGCGCTCACCGCCGGAAAGCTCGCCGGCGGGGGTGAAGATCTTGTCCTCGAGGCCGAGCCGCCGGAGGACCGGGCGGATCAGTTCGACCTCGCGGCCGCGGGGACGGACGAGGTTGAGGAGGTTGTAGACGGATTTGTGCCGGTGCAGGCAACCGATATAGACGTTGTGAAACACCGACAGCGTCCGCACCAGCGCCGGGTCCTGGGGCACCAGGGCCGCGCTCGCCTTGTGCTGCTGGTAGAGGAGGTTGAGCAGCGTCGACTTGCCGGCGCCGCTCTCGCCGACCAGCGCCACCCGCTCGCCCGGCCGGATGGTCAGCGAGATATCCCGCAAGACCACCCGGCCGTTGTAACTGGCGCTTGCCTGTTCGAGGTCAAACACGGCTCAATCTATCAGACCGATGGACTTGCCGGCCTCGAGGATCGGCTCATAGTCCGAATTCTTCGCCGGGACGAAGCTCTGGCGCGGAAATAAGGCGAGCAGGGCCGGATCCTTGATGCCGAGCAGCGCGCGCTTCACCCGGGCCGAAAAGCCGGCGCCGAACGCCCGATCGGCGTCGCCGCGGATGGTCCAGTGATAGTCGGGATAGGGCGGCGTCTGCCACACCACCCTGACCTTATCGGGATCGATGCGCCCGGCCTTCATCTCGTTCTCCCAGACCTTGAAGTTGACGGCGCCGACGAGATAGGCGCCGCTTTGCACCAGGGCGATGGTGCGCGAATGATCGCCGCTGAAGCCGACCCGGGAGAACACCTCCGACGGCGCCTTGCCAAACCGCTTGCGGATATGGAACTCCGGCATCAGCCGCCCCGAGGTCGAGCCCTTGGAGCCGAAGGTGAAGGTCAGCCCGGCGATCTTCTCGGGGAACGCCGCGCCCGGTGTCAGGCCGGTGCTGGCGTGGGCGATGAAAAAGGTGGTGAAGGACCGGTCCTCGAAACCCTGGGCCAACGCCTTCGATCCCGGCACCAGGCGCCTGGCCCTGACGCCCGAGAGGCCGCCGAACCAGGCGAGCTGCACCTGGTTGTTGCGAAACGCCGTCACCGCCGCGGCGTAGGATTTGACCGGGATATAGCGCACGGGAACCGCCAACTCCTTGGTCAGATAGGCCGCCACCTGGTCGAAGCGCTGGCGCAGGCGGCTCTCGTCCTCGTCGGGGATGGCGGTAAAGACGAAATCCCTGGCCACGGCATTGGCGGCGAAGATCAGCAGGAACAGCAAACCAAGACCGAGTCTTCGGCTCATATTGACGGGTCCTTTCCGCCGTTCATGGTAAAGCGCCGGCGCATCCCGGGAAAGACCGGGATCCATCGGCTGGGGGTTGAACGGGCGATGAAAAAGCGGCTTCGGTGCCACCGGGCGCGCCTCCCGAACGCTACTTTATATAAGTGTAATCGACCGGCCCTAATTGCCAACCATTCTCATCGTCGCCCGGTGGACCTCGCTTCGTCAAGCCCCACGGGCGCCGATAACCAAGGCCGGTCCCGGGCCTCACGCGCCCAAGCCTCACGCGCCCGGGCCTCACGCGATTGTGTGCCCTCGGTGATGACGCCCGGCGCTACAGTCGAACTGGATAGGATCGGGATTTCCCATGAAGCGGCTCCTGTTGACGATATGGCTTGCGGCCACCCTCGCCTCGGCGCCCGGGGTCCGGGCGGAAGGCTTCGTCGACGGGCTGAGGGCCTATGACGCCGGCGATTTCGCCACCGCCTATTCCGTGTGGTCCGAACTCGCCCGGCGGGGCGACGCCGAGGCCGAGGCGGCGATCGCCGGTCTTTATGTCCAGGGCCTCGGCGTCGCCGAAAGCGCGGCGCAAGCGGCGGCGTGGTACCGGCGCGCCGCCAAGCGCGGCCTGATGGCGGCGCAGATGAATTTGGGCGACCTCTACGCCACCGGGCGCGGGGTCAGGCGGGATCTCGTCGAGGCCTATCTGTGGCTCGCCCTCGCCGCCGCCCAGGGCAACACCTGGTCGGCGGCGCGCCGGGACGAAATCGCCAAGGCGATGAGCGCCACCGACATCGCCAGGGCCGAAGCCCTGGCCGGCGCGTTCAAGGCCAAACCCTGAGGCCACCTCGCGCGCCTGGCGGTGGCCAGCGGCGCCGGCGGCGCTGCCAACCCGCTCACGTCACCCCTTCAGCCTTTGCAGGTCATGACCCGTCGGGTGCTGGAAGATTCGCAGGTCGAAGGAGGACACGGCGGCGAGCAAATGGCCGAAAAATCACCCGGCAAAAACCGGCCCGCCAAAACCAACGACTTATTCAACAGCTTCCAGTGGTTTGCCGTACAGATTTAGATCACGTTGAGCTTTAGGACGCCGTCACCATCACCGACCTTCGTCCATGTCCCGGACGAAAGCCTAATAAGGAAGAGCTTGAATATCGAACGCCGTTTTCAGGGTGGAGCTGATGGGCATGTTGATATTCTGCGGCCCCGGGTTGAACCATTTGTCGTAGATCTTCTGAATGTCGCCGGAACGCATGAGATCGGCCAGCGCCGTGTTGGCGACCAAGCGAAAAGCCGAATCGTTGCGAGGGACCATGATACTGTACGGGTCAAAGGACAGGAATCGCCCCACCACCTCGTACCGATCCGGGTTCTCGGATTTGCTGATCTGACCTTGAAGCAGCACGTGGTCCGTGCCGTAGGCGTCGACACGGCCTGCCTCGAACACGGACCAACCCTCGCCGATATCCTTGACGATCTCATACTTGAGCTTGAGGTCGTTTACCCTGTCCACCCGCTTGACGGCTTTTTCGTTGGTGGTGCCCTGCACCAGCGCGATGGTCTTGCCCTTCAGGTCCTCGATCTCCCTGATGCCGGAACCCTTATTTACGACCAGCTTGGTGCCGGTAAAAAACGTGACGGCCAGGAAATCGACCTGTTTCCCACGTATCAGGGTGTTGGTGGTGGATCCGCATTCAATGTCGATGGTGCCGTTTTTCAAGAGCGGGATGCGGTTCTCCGGCGTGACCGGCACCAGCTTGACCTTGAGGCGGGGCTTGTCGAGGGTTTCCTTGATCTTGTCGATGATCTTGTAGCAGAGGTCGACCGAGTAACCGATGGGCTTGTTGCCCTCCGCCGGATCTATGTATGAAAACGGGTGGGATTGTTCCCGGTAACCCATGACGATTTGACCGAGATCCTGGATTTTCCTAAGGGTGTCGGTACAGCGTTCGGCGGCGAAGGCGGGCTGCGTGACGACGAACGCGAAGACCACGGCCGCGGTAATTCCTAGTCTCCCGAACATGATTGATCTCCTCCTGTAAGTGGTTATTTCTGAATGGCTTTATCCTTAAACTGTGAATTGTCTTCTTTTGGCTGCCGATCTCCCCTATGGGCACGATTTGACCGTAAGGTCGGACGGAAGCCGGGTTTTGTCGTCCCCGCAGGCCTGATCGAGTTGCTCCTGGGTAAGGGCCCGCGCATCGCTCAGGTTCGCCCCACTGAGATCGGCGCCGCCGAGGGCAGCCCCCCGGAGATTGGCGTTGCTGAGATCGGCGGCCTGAAGATTAGTATCGCCGAGGATAGCCTCCTGGAGGTCGGCGCCGACAAGGGAGGCCTCCAGGAGATTCGCCCCACTGAGATCGGCGCCGCGGAGCACGGCCCCACCGAAGTCGGCATCGTTTAACAGCGCCCCCTGGAGGTCGGCGTCGCTGAG
>JADFPK010000078.1 GCA_022562375.1 Pseudomonadota bacterium | reverse complement strand
GATGATCTCGTGAATCTCGGCGAGGTGGCGCCGGGCGATGTCGTTGGCGCGCTCGGCGCCGCGATGGAGGATGCCATCGACGTAACCCGGGTCCTTGGCGATGCGCTTCATGTTTTCGCCGATCGGCCCCAGTACGGAGACCGCCAAATCGGCGAGTTCGCCCTTGAAGCCCGAGAACATCGCGCCTTCGAACCGGGCCAGCACATCGTCGCGGCTGATGCCGGCAAGGGAGGCGTAAATGCCGATGAGGTTGGCCGCCTCGGGCCGGCCCGCCAATCCCTCGGCGGTGCCGGGCAAAGGATCGGGGTCGGTACGCGCCTTGCGGATCTTGGTCCGGATGGTATCGGCATCGTCCGTCATGTTGATGCGCGAATAATCCGAGGGGTCGGATTTGCTCATCTTCGCGGACCCGTCGCGCAGGCTCATGACCCGGGCCGCCTCGCCGAATATCTGGGGCTCGGGCAGGGGAAAGTAATCGACGCCGAACTGACGGTTGAAGGCGCCGGCGATGTCGCGGCAGAATTCCATATGTTGCTTCTGGTCTTCGCCCACCGGCACGTGGGACGCCTTATAGAGCAGGATGTCCGACGCCATCAGCACCGGATAGGCGTAGAGCCCGAGGCCCGCCATGTCGCGCTTTTTGCCCGCCTTCTCCTTGAACTGGGTCATGCGGTTGAGCCAGCCGAGCGGCGTCAGGCAGGCGAACAGCCAGGCGAGCTCGCTGTGTCCGGGCACGGCGCTCTGGTTGAAGATGACGCAGCGCTCGGCATCGATGCCGGCGGCGAGATAGGCGGCGGTGACTTCGCGGGTCTGGGCGCGAAGCTCTTCGGGATCCTGAGGCTGGGTGAGGGCATGGAGATCGACGATGCAGAAGATGCACTCGAAGCTCTCCTGCAGCGTCACCCAGTTGCGGATGGCGCCGAGGTAATTCCCCAGGTGCAGGTTCCCCGTCGGCTGGACGCCCGAGAAGATGCGATTCATGAAAACAAGCTCCTGCCTGCCGCCCATCGGTGGGCCGGCTCGCGGCGCGGCGGAGTTATGGCCTCATCCCCTATGGCGGTCAAGTCCGGCCCATGAGGGTCTTGAGCTCCTTGAGATCCGCCGCCCCGCTGAGCTGCGCGCAAGCCCCGTAGATGACGATGCCGCCGGCGACCAACCCCACCAGCGCCCCGATGCGCGGAACCTCGGCGCCGGCAAGCGGGCCGGCCAGAGCCATGGCGCCGAGCACCAGACAGACGGTCATGACGACCGCGGCCAGCGCGATTCTCGGCAGGCGCGATTTCAGCCGGTCGTCGATGACGAGATGCCCGCGCCTTTTAAGTCCGCCGGCGAGAAGGGCGGCGTTGATCCAGGCGGCGATGGCCGTCGCCACGGCGATGCCGACATGGGCGAACGGCCCCATGAGCACGAGGTTGAGGACCAGATTGACGACGACGCAAATCGACGCGATCTTCACCGGCGTGACGGTGTCCTCGCGGGCGAAATAGCCCGGCGTCAAAACCTTGATCAGCACATAGGCCGGCAAGCCGGCGGCATAGGCCGCGAGCGCCATCGACGCCGCCTCGACCTCCGGCGCGGCGAAGGCGCCGCGACCGAACAGCACCAGGATCACCGGTCCCGAGATCACCATCAGCGCCGCCGCCGCCGGGATGGTGAGCAAAAGGGCGATTTCGAGCGCCCGGTTCTGACTGTCCAACGCCGCCGCCGCTTCCTCGCTTCGGATCTGGCGCGAGAGCAGCGGCAAAAGCGCCGTGCCGACGCCGACGCCGATGACGCCGAGGGGCAATTGGTTCACGCGGTCGGCGAAATAGAGGTACGAAATCGAGCCCGAGGGCAGGAATGAGGCGATAAGAACGTCGACCAACAGGTTTATTTGCACCACCCCGGCGCCGATGGCGCCCGGCACCATGAGCTTCAACAGCCGGCGCACCTTCGGCGTCAGGCGGGGGCGGCGCAATTTGAGCCCCATTCCGGCGCCGTGCAAAACGAGGTACAGCCACAGGAACTGGGCGATCCCGGCGGCGGCGACGCCCCAGGCCAGGGCATGGCCCGGGGTGTCGGTGAAGCGGGCGAGCCCGATCAGGGCGGTGATGAGAGAGACGTTGAGGATGATCGGCGTCGCCGCGGCGGCGGCGAAGCGGTCGAGGGAATTCAGCACCCCGCCCATGAGCGAGACCAGGGAAATGAACAGCAGATAGGGGAAGGTGATGCGAGTGAGCGTGACCGCCAGTTGGAACTTCTCCGGATCGGCGGCGAAACCGGGGGCGATCGCATACATCGCCCAGGGCATGGCGATCTCGAACGCGGCGACGAGGAAGAGAAGCGCGCATGACAGGACGGCGAAGGTCCCCTCGGCGAACGCCTTCGCCTCGCTGCGCCCGCCGGTCGCAAGCAGGCCGGAAAACAGCGGCACGAAGGCGGCGTTGAAGGCCCCCTCGGCGAACAACCGGCGGAAAAAGTTGGGATATTTGAAGGCGACGAAGAAGGCGTCGGCCACCGCGCTGGCCCCGAGGATGTTGGCGATCAGGATATCGCGCGCGAAGCCGAGCACGCGGCTTATCATGGTGTAGCCGCCGACGGTGGTGATCGAACGCAAAAGCGCCATGGGGGGTGATGTAAAGGATTTCCGGGCGTTAGGAAAGCGCCGGAAGGCCGGGGTTGGATGGCGGCGTTGGATAGCGGCGTCCGATGGCGCCGCGAACGCTACTCGGCGGCGGCGCTCCGTTCCTTGGATTTGCGCCGGGTCCGACGCCCCCTGGCGGGGCGGCGAGGCGCCACCCATTCGGTCTTTTGCGCCGCGTCCGGGTCCTTCGCCGCCTCGATCAGACGGTTCTTGATCTCCTCGAGCTTGCCTTCGTGGGCAATCTTGAGGCCGAACAGGTCCTTGACGTAGAAAACGTCGACCGCGTTGGCGCCGAAGGTCGAGATCTTGGCCGACGATATCTGCAGATTGAGGTCCGTCAGGGCACAGGTCACGTCATAGAGGAACCCTGACCGGTCCTTGCCGTTCACTTCGATCACGGTATGGGTGGCGGAGGCGTCGTTGTCGATCATCACCCTGGGCGACACGTTAAAGGCCCTGGCGTGCCTCGATTGAGTCCGTTGGTTGGCCAATTCCTGGTCGAGGCGGAGGCGCCCCGCCAGCACCTTTTCGATCCGCTTGGTCAACCGCGCCAGCCTCTCGGTCCGCCTGTACGCCCCGCCGCTGGCGTCCTGGATCGAGAAAGTGTCAATCGCCATGCCATTGGCGAGCGTAAAGATCTTGGCGTCGACGATGTTGGCGCCGGAAACCGCCATCGCCCCGGCGATCTGCCTGAACAGGCCGGCGTGATCGGCGGTATAGATGGTCACCTCGGTAACCGCCCTCGGATCATCCACCCTGGTGTCGATGGTCAGCGGCGCGCCGGTCCTTTCCGCTTCCCGGATGAGCCGCGCCTGACGGGCATGGGTCTCGGTATCGAAGGCCAGCCAGTAGGACGGATAGCCCCGCGCCAAATGTTCTTCGATCTCGGCCGCGTTCCAATCGGTGAGTTCCCCCTTGAGCGCCTGACGCGCCGCCTCGGCCCGTTTCTCGCGGCCTTCGGCCATCAGCCCGCCCGACATGAGATCCTCGGAGAGGTAAAAAAGGTCGCGCAAAAGCGCCCCTTTCCAGCCGTTCCAGACATTGGGGCCGACGGCGCGGATATCGGCGACGGTCAAACTGAGGAGCTGTCGCAGGCGCTCGGGCGATTGCACGGCGGCGACGAAATCCCTCACCGTCTGAGGGTCGTCGATATCGCGCTTGAAGGCGATTTCGCTCATCAGCAGATGATGGCGCACCAGCCAGGAGACGGTCTCGGTTTCCTCATCCGTTAGCCGCAGCCGGGGACCGAGCCGAAGCGCGATCTCCGAGCCGATTTCCGAATGACTGCCACCCCTTCCCTTGGCGATGTCGTGAAGCAGCAGCGCGAGATAGAGCGCCCGGCGCGATTTGACCGTTTGCATCACCTCGCTGACGAACGGCACCTCGTCGTCGAGGAGCCCCAGTTCGATCCGGTGGAGGATGCCGAGGGCGAAGATGGTGTGTTCGTCGACGGTATAGACGTGATACATGTCGTGCTGCATCTGGCCGACGACGCGGCCGAAATCGGGAATGAACCGGCCGAACACACCGGCTTCGTTCATCCGCCTGAGGATGAATTCGGGGTCGTCGGGCGCCGCCAGGATTTCCATGAACAGCCGGTTGGCCTCGGCGTCGTTCCTGAGATCGTCGTCGATCAGCTTGAGATTGCGCGTGATCAGGCGCAGCGCCTGGGGATGGATGTCGAACTGATGGCGCTGGGCGACGTGGAACAGCCGGATGAGGTTGACCGGGTCGTCGGCGAAGGCGGTGTCGCTTTGGACCGTGACCCAGTTGCCGCGCACCCGGAACCCTTCGACGTCGCGTTTGCTCAAGCCAAACCTGGGCAGCGAGAAAAGCGGTTTGCGCTTGTGCTGTTCCTCCAGCGCGGCGCAGAAGATGCGGGTCAAGTCCCCCACCTCCTTGGCGTAGAGGAAGTAGTGTTTCATGAAGCGCTCGACCCCGCGGGCGCCGGTGTGATCGGTATAGCCCATGAGGCGGCCGAGCTCTTCCTGCAGATCGAAGGTCAGCCGGTCCTCGGCGCGACCGGCGATATAGTGAAGGTGGCAGCGCACCGTCCACAGGAAATTCTCGGCCTTGGCGAAGCGGGCGGCCTCCTTGGCCGACAGCACGCCGAGCTTGACCATCTCGCCGACCTCGTCCACCCGGTAGAGATATTTGGCGATCCAGAACAAGGTGTGCAGGTCGCGCAAGCCTCCCTTGCCTTCCTTGACGTTGGGCTCGAGCACATAGCGTGAATCGCCCATGCGCTGGTGGCGGGCGTCGCGTTCGGCAAGCTTCTCCTCGACGAAGGTCATCTCCGTGCCGGTCATCACCTCCTTGATGAAACGCCGGCGAAGCGTGGTGGAAAGCTCCTCATGGCCGCAGATATGGCGCGATTCGAGCACCGATGTGCGGATCGTCAGATCGGCCTTGGCAAGGCGGATGCATTCATCGATGGAGCGCGTGGCGTGGCCCACCTTGAGCCCCAGATCCCACAGCATATAGAGCATGTATTCGACCACCTGCTCGGTGTGGGGGGTCTTCTTGTAAGACGACAGGAACAGGAGATCGATGTCCGAATGGGGCGCAAGCTCGCCGCGGCCATAGCCGCCGACGGCGATGACGCCGAGCAACTCGCCCGCCGTCGGATTGGCCAGCGGATAGATCCGCTTGGTGGTGAAGTCGTAGAGCCCCTGGATAAGCCGATCGATGAGGTATCGGTTGGAGGCGTTGGTCTCCGCCCCGGTGGCGCCGTCGTAGAACCGCTCCGACACCTCTTCGCGTCCATCGTCCAGCGCCCCTTTCAACAGACCCAGCACCTTGGCGCGCCTTTGCTCGGGCGTGCGGTCTTCTTCGGCGGCCTTGCGGATCTTGGCGCCGAGAGAGGAGCGGTCGATGATGGCGCGCTTGTCGTGGACGGCTTTCATGGTCTTCCAGATGCTGCCTCGGCCGGGAGGTTGCAACCCAAGCCACGGGCCCGGCGCCCAAGCTCTTGCGGTTCCTTTTATAACATGGAGCAACGGCCATGGCACACCGCCGCCATCTCGGCGCAAAATTCCTTGGCCGCCCCGATCACCACTTGTGCTTCTCCATGAACAGCGGGAAGGCGCTCAGGGGGTGGGGCTGGGTCACCGGCTGGGTGGGGTGGAGATAGCCGCCGTCGAGCTCGTCCAGGCTAGCGATCCCCAGCAGCATCATGCAGACGCGCATTTCCTCGTTAATGATCTCGATCGCCCGCGCCAGGCCGGCCTCGCCGCCCGCCGCCAAGGCCCAGCCCTGAAGCTTGCCGAGGCCGACGGCCGAAGCGCCGAGCGCGATGGCCTTGAGCACGTCGGAGCCGCGCACGAACCCGCCATCGACGAAAACCTCGGCCTTGCCGCCGACGGCCTCGACGATCTCGGGCAGGACCTGGATGGAGCCGAGCCCGTGATCGAGTTGGCGGCCGCCGTGATTGGAGACATAGATGACGTCGGCGCCGTGCTCGAGCGCGAGCTTGGCGTCTTCCGGGGTGGCGATGCCCTTGACGATGACCGGCAGTTGGGTGCGGTCCTTTATCTTGGCGATCAGGTCCCAGGTGAGTTTCGCCTGGTGACGCCGCTCCCTCAAGGGGTCGATGCCGCCGAGCGCCGCCCATTTGCCCGGCTCGCGCTTGACCAGCCGGTTGACGAGATCGCGTTCACGGCGGCTGTAACTGGCGGTGTCGACGGTGATGGCGACGGCCTTGTAATCCGCCGCCTTGACCCGGTCCATGATGGTGTCGATCCAGTCCATGTCGCCGCGCACGTAAAGCTGGAAAACGAGGTAGCCATCGGAGCCCTCGGCCGTCGCCTCGATGCCCGGCATGGAGACCGTGCTGACCATGCTCATGACCTCGCTCTTCGCCGCCGCCTTGGCGACGCTCAGCGCGGCGCCGGGATCGAGGAGCGTGAGCGAACCGATGGGCGCCATGAAGACGGGAATGGAGAATTTTTGGCCGAGATATTCCCCCGAGGTATCGGCCTGGCTTACATCGCGAAACACCCTGGGCCGGAAGGCGATGCTGTCGAGGGCGGCGCGGTTGCGCTTGAGGGTCGTTTCCGAATCGCTGCCCCCCGTCAGATAGTCCCAAGTTGTCGACGAAAGCTTCCGTTTCGCCTCCAGGACGATGTCCTGCAAGGTCGCGAATTCGGCCACGATACGATCTCCTCCCTGAAAAGACTGAAGGTTAATTGTCGTTATGACCGGGCCAGTTAGCCCGCGCCGGTCGGCGATGTCCAGTCCGATTTGCCGGCTCTTTACGAAGGCCGGAGATCGCCGCTCACATCGCCGGGCCAGGGACGGGCGGGCAAAAACGTTGACTCGTTTCGGCCGAGGAACATACTGAACCGACAGGACTTCCGGCCGCCGGCGCACCCTCGCTCGAGGCCGCGCCGCGACTGGAAATCCACTCCGGGATGGTTACCGTCAGGTGTAAACCATGGTATCTCCCGCCCGTATCGGTCTGATCATTCCGTCGGCCGACCAACTGACGGAAACCCAGTTTCACCGCTACTGCCCGGACGGCGTGACGATCCATGTCACGCGCCTTCGCCTGCCGGAACGCCGGCGCCTGTCGATGACCGAGATCGACGACGCGATCGCCGAGGCGGCCACCGTCCTGGCCGACGCCGGACCGGGCGTGATCGTCTTCCACTACCCGGCGAGCACCCTTGGCGATGCCGCCGAAAAGGAAACCCGCTACCTCGACGTGATCGAGGAAGCGACCGATTTGCCCGCCGTCTCCACCGGCCGGGCGATCATCGAAGCGCTCGACAGCCTGAGAGTCGACAAGCTCGTGCTCATCACGCCTTATGACGAGGCCACCGGCGAGAAGGAAACCCGCTACCTCGAGGAAGCGGGATTCGAAGTGATCCATGAATTGGGGCTGGGCCTCACCGGCGTCGACGAATACATCATGGTCCCGGCCCAGCGCTGGCAGCAGATCGCGATTTCCAATGCCCGCGATGACGCCGACGGCTATCTATTGAGCTGCACCAACACCAACATGATCGCCGTGATCGAGG
>JADFPK010000077.1 GCA_022562375.1 Pseudomonadota bacterium | reverse complement strand
AGTTCTTGAAGGTCTGCTCGAACGCCAGGAACTTGAGGATACTGAGCGTTACGCTGGGGTGAAAGCGGATGCCGCCCTTGTAGGGCCCGATCGCATTGTTGTTCTGGACCCGATAACCGCGATTGACGCGGATATTTCCTTCATCATCCTCCCAGCACACGCGAAAGATGATGATGCGGTCCGGCTCCGCCATGCGTTCGACGATCTGCATGTCGTGGTAATGAGGCTTGTCGGCGATATAGGAAAAGATGCTATGCGCCACCTCATAGACGGCCTGATGAAACTCGGGTTCCCCGGGATTTCGCTTTTTCACTCCGGCGATAAATCGTTGCAAATATTCTTGCGTCTTTTCCGGCGATGATATCTTGGACATGTATTTTTCCTCTCTTTGTTAGGGCCGTGTGATTGACCTGAGCTAACAGGCACATTCACCGTCACAATTCATCGGACCGCAGGACCATCATCTTCTCCGTGCGCATGTCGTGGATGGTATGCGGAATGCCGCCGACGCCGTGCCCCGACTCACGCGCGCCGGCGAACGGCATCCAGTCGACCCTGAAAGCCGTGTGGTCGTTGACCATCACCGCGGTGCCGTCGAGACGCCGAAAGCAGCGGAGCGCGGTGTCCAGGTTCGAAGTGAAGACGGCGGCCTGGAACGCCACCTCCAAGCCGTTCGCCCGGCCGATGGCTTCGTCCATGTCGGTGTAGGGATACACACAGATCACCGGTCCGAAAATCTCCCGCGCCGACACCAAGGCGTCGCCGGGTGGATCGAACAGCACCGTCGGCTTGTAGCAACTGTCCGAAATCTTTTCCCCACCGCTGACCAGTCTTGCCCCGGCGTCGACGGCTTCGCCGACCCACTGGTGCACCCGGTCGACCTCGCGGTGGTTGATCAGGGGTCCGACCTCGGTGTCCGGTTCGCCAGGATCGCCGACCTTCATGGCGTCGCCAAGCGCGCCCAGCCGCCGGGCCACTTCGTCGGCGATGCCGGCGTCGGCGAAAACACGCTGGACGGAAACGCAAACCTGCCCGGCATGATAGAAGCCGCCCTTGGCGAGCCTCGGCAGGGCGTCGTCGAGATCGGCGTCGGCGGCGACGATCACCGGCGCGGCGCCGCCGTGCTCGAGCGCACAGCGCGCGCCCGGCGCCAATTTCGAACGCAGCGTCCACCCGACCTTCGCACTGCCGATGAAGCTGAAGAAGGCGACCCTTCGATCGGTCACCAGGGTGGTGCCAAGGTCGCGGGTTTCGGGCACCATGGCGCGGCACCAGTCCTTGGGCAACCCCGCCTGGTGGAGGATGTCGACGAAGGCGAAGCACGACATCGGCGTCGCGCTCGCCGGCTTTACGATGACCGGGCAGCCGGCCGCCACCGCCGGAGCCACCTGGTGGACGATGAGGTTGAAGGGATGGTTGAAGGCGCTGACCGCGACCACGACGCCTATCGGCTCGTACTGCGTGAAGGCGGCGCGCCCGGCGGACGCGGGGTTGATGTTCATCGGGATAACGCCGCCGGTTTCGGTCCTGAGCACCTCGACGCAGACCTCGATGCCGTCCACCGCCCGGTCCAGTTCGATGCGCGAGTCGGTCAACGGTTTGCCGCCTTCCCGCGCCGATTGCAGCGCCAGCTCATCGCGCCGTTCGCTGATCAACCGCGCCGCGTTCCTGAGGATCTCGATGCGCCGGGGTGTCGGTATCCAGCCATCCCTGTCGCGGTAAAGGGCATGCGCCGTAGCGAGCGCCGCTTCCACCTCCGCACCGCTCGAAACCGGAACCTCGCCGAGCATGGCGCCGTCGTAAGGGGCCGTAACGTCAATGGTCTTCATGATCGATGCCCCTTGCCCAGAGGGGTGCCGATTGCGTTCGCTTCCCCGCCATGGCGGCATGATGGAGAACGTAAGGCCGTCATCGCGGCGACGCGCGCGAAGCCGGGCGTGGCGGAAGCCGACACGGTCCGGCGAGGAGCGCCACCGCGGCCTACCGACCTCTGTATCCAATGACCGATTAGCACGCTGAACCTCCCCCCAATTGTCTTGTCGCCGACCCAACGAACATGTTGTCGGCGCTGCGATTGGGTATTATTATAAACCCATGCGGCGTTGGCTGCATATAGTCGTTCCCCTCGCCATTCTGATCTTCAGCATCGGATTGCGCGGGGCCGACCCGTTTCTTCTTCATGACGGCCGGCTCAAGATCTTCGACCTGTTTCAGGTCTTGAAGCCGCGTCTGTACGAGCCGACGCCCGTCAGGCTCATCGACCTGGACGATGAAAGCCTCGCCAGGCTTGGGCAATGGCCGTGGCCGCGCAACTTGGTGGCGCGCCTGGTTTCCCGGCTCCGCCAAGCCGGCGCCGCGGTCATCGCTTTCGACATCGTATTCGCCGAACCGGACCGCGCCTCGCCCCATCGGGTACTTTCCGCATGGTCAGGCACGCCGGAGGTTCGGGCGCGACTCGATGCCGCCGGCGCCCTTCCCGACTACGACCAGGACCTTGCCGAGGCGATCGGCCAGGGCAGGGTCGTGACCGGCTTCATACTTACCGACGGTGATCCTGGCCGCGCGCCCGCCGCCAAGGCGGGCTTCGCCACCGCCGGGGATGATCCGCGGCTGTTCGTCCCCGCCTTCACTGGCGCGGTGACGAACCTGGCGGCGATCGGGGCGGCCGGCGCCGGAAACGGCAGCCTCAATATATTGCCGGAACGTGACAATGTGGTGCGCAGCGCGCCCCTGCTGGTCGCCCATCAGGGCAAGCTTTATCCGTCGCTGGCGATGGAGGCGCTCAGGGTGGCCCAAGGCGCCAAGACATACGTCGTCAAGTCCTCGGGCGCCAGCAGGACCCAGGCCTTCGGCGCCCACACCGGCGTCTCCCGGATCAAGGTGGGTTCATTCGCCGTTCCGACCGACGCCATCGGCCGTCTCTTGTTGTACGACACCGGCAGTGTTCCGGCGCGCACCCTGCCTGCCTGGCGCGTATTGGCGGACGATTTCGATCCGAGTGAGATCGAAGGCATCATCGCCATCATCGGCACCAGTGCCGCCGGGCTCAAGGACCTCCGCGCGACGCCACTGAACCCGGCGGCGGCGGGCGCCGAGGTGCAGGTTCAGGTGATCGAGCAAATCCTCCTGCAGACCTTCCTCCTCCGCCCGGACTGGGCCGACGGCGCGGAGATCGGATTCCTGTTTTTACTGGGTGTCTTCCTGATCATCCTTTTGCCGCGGCTCGGCGCCGCTTGGTGCGCGCTGATCGGCGGCGGATCCATCGCGGCGGCGATCGTGCTGTCCTGGTATGCCTTCGCCGATTTCGGGCTGCTGCTCGACCCGGTTTACCCGTCTCTGATGGTCCTGGCGGTGTATATGAGCTCCTCATTGATCGGTTATCTGCGCACCGAAGCCGAGAAGCAACAGGTGCGCAGTGCCTTCAGCCACTACCTCTCGCCCACCATCGTTGAACGGCTGGCCGCCGATCCCTCGCAACTCAAACTCGGTGGCGAGAGGCGGGACATGACGCTTCTGTTCTGTGATATCCGGGGCTTCACCACGATCTCGGAACAGTTCGATGCCGAGGGCCTGACCCGGTTGATCAACAAATTCCTCACGCCGATGACCGAGATCATCATGGCGCGGGAGGGGACGATCGATAAATACATGGGCGATTGCATCATGGCGTTCTGGAACGCGCCGCTGGAGGATTTGGATCATGCCCGCCACGCCTGTGAAACAGCGCTGGAGATGAGCGCCCGGCTCGGCCCCTTGAACGACGAACTCCGCGCCGAGGCCGAAGCGGCGGGACGAGACCACATTCCGATCAAGATCGGTATCGGCATCAACTCGGGAGAGGTCTGCGTCGGCAATATGGGGTCCGATCAGCGCTTCGATTATTCGGTCCTGGGGGATGCCGTGAACCTGGCGGCGCGTCTCGAGGGGCAGTCGAAGACCTACGGTGTCGGCATCGTCGTCGGCGAGAATTCCCGGACGCGCGCGCCGGACATGGCGGCGCTCGAGCTCGATCTCATCCAGGTCCAGGGCAAGACAACGGCGGTACGTATTTTTGCGCTATTGGGCGATGGATCGTTCAGCCACGACGGCGCGTTCCGAGACCTGACGGATGCCCACGATCGGATGCTCAGCGCTTACCGCAAGCAGGATTGGCGGGGTGCGCGCGAACGGATGGAGTCCTGCAGGGGCCTGGATAACGGCCTCGGGTTGGCGGCGTTTTACGACCTCTACGCCCAGCGTATTTCGGATTACGAGCAGAATCCGCCGCCCGCCGATTGGGATGGGGTCTTCATCGCCACCTCCAAGTAGCGGGCCGACGATCGGACGGGCTTTGGGGACTGCCGCTCTAGGAACGCGGGTTGCGGCGGAAGTATTTGCGTGTCGGGAAAACCCGCCTGAGCTCGGCATAGCCGCGGCTGGCCGCTTTGAACCGCGGCGAAGGTAGCCCGGCAGCCAATTCATCGAGCTTCTCGGCGCGTTCCCGGGTCTCCGGATGGCTGGCGAACAACGATGTCGACCCCTCGGCGTCGGGTGGGATCAATTCGAGGAGGGTGAGGTAGAATCCCGAGGCCTGCTTCGGGTCGTAGCCGGCGAGATCGAAGACCTTGAGAAGGTGGGCGTCGGCCTCCAATTCGGCGCCGCGGGAGTAGCCCGATGTCACCAGCTGGATGATCGCCGACGACAGCGCGTCCAACATCATGTCGGTCATTAAGGTTTCGGCGCCGGACTCCACCTGGGTGCGAATCGCCTGGGCACCCGCTTCGGTGAAGAAACTGGTGAACTTACCCGAGCGCATTTCCTCCAGCGCGTGGCTTTTTTCCACATGGCCGATTTCGTGGGCGATGACGGCCGCCAATTCGTGATCGGAGGCGGCGTAACGCATGAGCCCCTTGTTGACCGCGAGCTTGCCGCCTGGAAGCGCCCAGGCGTTGACGGTGTTGTCGTCGAGGACGACGATCTCCCAAGGGAGGTTGGGCCTGGCGGTCGTCCGGATCAGCGGTTCGGCGAAACGCCGCATGGCCGATTGCACCTTGGAATTCTTGTAGGCGCCGCCGAAGCCGGCGATCATCCGGGGGTAAAGGCCGACGCCGATCCTGATCTCGTCTTCCTCGCCCAAGGTAATGCCTTCAAACAGTGACTTCGCCGCCGAGAAGATGCCGCCAAAGTTAAAGCCGCCGACATTGAGATCGAACTGCGCCCGGGCGCCGGATGTCACCGCCATGCCGGCCGCCGTGCCCGCCAAGCCGGCAAGCACGCGCCGCCTGGGCCAATGTCGCGTCTTGAAGCCATCGGGGATTTTCATCATCGTCACCTTACTTGCCGGACATGACGAAGGTCCGGTCCCACGGCGCCGGCGGGGGCGAGGCAATATAATGCTCACACCGGTCGATGTACACCTTGGCGGCGGGATCATCCGCCGCCATCGCGGCGAATGCGTCGCGCGCCGCGGTAAAACGCCGCCGATAGTAAAGGCCGAGCGCGCGGTGGAAATCACCGGCCAATGCCATGTCTTTCTCCGACGCTTCGCCGTGGCGTGCGATCACTTCGAACACCTTTACCGGCATGGTCTTGCCTTTGACGATGAGGCGGTCGAGCCGCCGCATGAGGTGGCTCTTCCATAAGCCCCTGGCGGTCGTCTCGCCGATCATGATGCTGGTGCCGAAAACCTTGTTGGCGCCTTCGAGGCGGGCGGCAAGGTTCACGATGTCCCCGGTGATGGTATAGTTGAGACGGGTCGCCGACCCCATGTTGCCGACCACCGCCGGGCCGGTGTTGATGCCGATGCGCGTGCCGATCCTGGCCAGGCCGTACTTGACGGTGACGACATCGGTGTTGAAGCGCTCGAGCGCGGCGAAGCAATCGAGCGCCGCGTCGACGGCGTGGCGTTCGGCCTCGGCGTCGTCCAGCGGCGCGCCCCACACCGCCATCACCGCGTCGCCGATGAACTTGTCCACGTAGCCGCCGTTTCGCTCGATCTCGGTGGTCATCACCGTGAGGTACTCGTTGAGGATCTCCACCAGGGTTTCCGGGCGGTCGTTCATCGCTTCGCTTATCGTCGTGAAGCCCTCGATGTCGGAGAAGAACACGGTGACGACCTTGCGTTCGCCGCCGAGCGCCAACGCCGAGGGATCCTCGGCCAGCGCGTCCACCAGCTCGGGAGCGAGGAAGTGGCGGAAGGCGTGCTTTATCTGGCGCTTCGCCTTGTCCTCGACGACGAAGCGGTAGGTGTAAGTGAAGGTGTAGGCGGCGAGGGCGGCGAGCGCCAAGGAGACCAGCGGCATCACGACGCCGCCGGCGAACGCGCCGACGGCGAGGAAACCCTGGCCGATGATGACGCCGGCGCCGGCGAGCAAGCCCAACACCGGCGGCAACGCGAAATAGATGAGGACCATCGCCGCGACGCTCAACCCGGCGAAGAAGAACGTGCCGGCCCGATCCAGGGGCACCAGCGGGATGTCCTTCACCAAGGTGTTGATGGCGGCGGCGTGGGCGAACAGGCCGGGTATCGTGCGGCGTTCGACGATATTCCGGAAGCGTGACTTTTGCGCCTTGATGACACAGCGCGGCTGATCGAAGCTGTCGAACCGGTTGCGGACGAAACGCCTGGCCGGGACCGCCCGATCCTCGACGTCGAGCGAAGCGCCGATCAACACCACTTTGCCGCGGAAATGCTTGGCGAAATAGTCGCCGTGTCCGGCCCGGGCACAGGCCCAGATGTCGGCGAAGCTGTAGATCGGAATAGGGTTGGGCGCCGTATTGAAGTTGATGACGAAGTCGCCGGCGGGCGGGCGGGCGCCGGCGCGTTGGGCGAGCTCGACGCCGAACGAGGGCACGGTGCCGCCGTTCTCGGTGGCGAACCCCTTGGGATAGCGGCGGATGACCTCGTCGACATCGAGCAGGAAATTGAGCAGACGCACGTTCCTCGGACCGCCGACGGCGGCGATCTGCCCTCTATAGGGAGAGACCGGCTGCTGCGACAGGCGCAGCTCGCCCAACACCAGTTTGCCCGGCCGCCCGACATTGACCAGCGCCTTCAACAGCGGTTTGTCGTATCCCCTCAGCAAGCCCTTGCGGTCGAGGCTGGTAGGATAGACCAGGTCGAGACCGATCACTTTCGCGCCGGCGCCGGCAACGGCGGAAATGATGTCCGCCAAATGGGGCGTCCAGGCGACCTTCGGCGTGTCCGAGAACGGCGGGGTCTTGTAGGTCTCCTCGTCGATGACGATGGCCGCGACGGCGGATTCGCTGGACGCGAAAAGGGGACCGTAGAAGTAATGGCGCAACGGCAAAAGGAGATCGATGCTCAATCGCCCGAGGAAGTCGGCCGGCGGCGCCGCCACGCCCGCCCCCAGCGCGAAGCCAAACCCCAAGGCGATCAGCCCCCGGCGCCGCCAGTCGGCGCGCGGAGGAGCACGCCGTTTAGCGGTTGACGGTGACGACACGGCTGAGGAGGGTGTCGGAAACCTCAAGGTCGGGATCGATCGAGAACAGCGCGGCGAAGGTCTGACCGCCGGGCTCCGAAACCTCCACACGGTAGGGCATGCCGATCCTGAGTTGGGCGGCATCGGGCGGGTAAACAATGAAGGAGCGGGTGGTCTTGCCCTGCCAAATAACGGTCGGCTTCGGCCGGTCCATGTCGAGGACCCGTACCTGGCTTTCGCCCTTGGCCCCGTTCCACTTCAAAGTCGGCCGCCCGGTCTTGATCACCTGTTCCGACCAGTCCATCCCTTCGAACACGATGACCCGGTTGACCACCGCTCCGGCTTCG
>JADFPK010000076.1 GCA_022562375.1 Pseudomonadota bacterium | reverse complement strand
GATGGGTCAGCGTCGGGTGGTGGCCATGGGTGTGGAGTTTCATCGGCCGGGCGCCGGCATTCAGGATGCGCAGCTTGACCCGCTCGCCCGATTTCACCTCGATCGGCGTGTCGCGCAGGGTGAAGGGAAACGAGCGGCCGTTGAGCAGGAAGATATTCGGCTGGCGCTGGGTCGAATCGTACTCGCGGTGCATGCGCTTCTCGATCTCGCGCGGGTCCTTGTAGGCGGCGGGAATGCGGTTCAGCCGCGCATCGATATCCATGTACACCAGGGAATACTCGCGACCGTACCCCTCCTCCACCGTGGCCTTGGCGAGGTCCGGCATCCGCCCCGCGCCAATCACGAGATGAGTGAATATGTTCTTCGCCCGGTTGGGCTCGATGATCAGCATCCCCACAAGGCCCATGAGGACGTGGACATCGGGCTGGACGTGGCAGTGATAGAAGAAAGTGCCAGGATTCTTGGCGGTGAACTCATAGATAAACTGGTTCCCAGGTCTCACGGCCGCCTGGGTGATGTCGGGCACCCCGTCCATGGCATTGGGGTGGATGGTGCCGTGGAGGTGAATGGTGTGGGGGAAATAGTGGGTGTTGAGAAGGATGATGCGCACCCGGTCGCCTTCCTCGACGCGGATGGTGGGACTCGGCACGCGGGCAACCGGAGTCATGCCCCGGCCCTCGGGGGCGAATACCCAGAATTTCACGAACTCGCCGGGATAAACCTCCTCGGTGACCTCGATCACCTCCAAGCGGATGGTAATTTCATCAGGGTCGCCGTCGCCGTCGAGGTCGCGGCCCAGGGTTATGGCGGATCGGGACGTCCCCGGGATCGGCGCATCTTGGAAGTGCTGGGCCCCATGGCCGGGGATCGGAAACAGGGCGGCAAGCAGACCCAGCCCGAGGGTGGCTGAAAGGAATCTTCGCATGGCAAATCCTTCCCAAAGCCGTTGAAACACCCCCCCCCGGAAAAAGGTAAAAAGCAAGGGATCGCCGCGCCCGAGGCCCCATCGGGGCGCGGCGACGCCTTCTGCCGGAACGCCCGGTGTTACGTCTACATTTTGCCCATGAGCTTCCAATGGTAGATGTCGGCGGCGACGGCGGAGCCCTTGGCCGCCTCGGCCTTGGCGATGGCGCGGCCGTGGTCATACTTGCCCTGGGGCTTGGCGTGATTGTGCTTCGCCCCCGCCAACAACATCTTGGCGTCGTCGAGTAGGGCATGCACCAGTGCCATGTCGGCGGCCATGCCGGACGCCTTCATCTTCTTCGACATTTTGCCCTTCATGTCCTCGACCACCTTGTCGATCGCGGCCTGGGCCGCGGCGAAGTGTTTGGGGCATTCGAAGGCGTTGGCCGTCGTTGGCAATTGGATCAAGGCAACGACGGCGATGGACGCCATTAGAGTTCCGAGTTTCATAAACTACCTCCCTTATTCAACCGATTGACACAATGGCGGCATGGCGGTCCTTTGTTCTCCTTTGCCGGCCCCGAGCGACCCCTGATTTTGCCCTACAACCCTGGGCGGGGTCAAAAGTTCATATGGAAATTAACCTTATAGCTATCGAACGAACCTGACCAGCGTCCCGCTCACGTGGGGAAGGTAACCCGGGTTATCCAACCAGGCCACGTGATCCTCGTCGAGGGCAAGGAAATAGAACCGGCATTTACCGGATAGCCTTCAAATCCATGGCGATCATACTCAAATTGCGCCGCCGTTGTAATGGCTTTCCCGCCGCGGCCGTCCGATAGCCTCATTTTGGTGAGTTGGCCATGGCCGCGTTCACGGCATACTTCATGGTTTCCTCCCTCTCGTTGCCGGCGGTGAAACACCGCCGTGGGCCACCGTTTGGGCCCGCACCATGCATCGGCGGAGCCGCGGGCACGGCGTCGTTCGGGCGATGTCCCCTTCTCGGTTGAAAACGGCGAGGCGGGCATCGCTGGTTGGCAAGGTTATGCGGCCTACATGATGGTTTCAATGATGATTTTGGCCCGAGCCTTTTGCCTGTGGTCTTGCCCGACGCCCAGGAGGATGGGGATGCCGGGTGGCCTGGAGACGGCGGAAGCTTTTCCGCGCCTCCATCACTCCAGCGGCGGGCATTCCGGCGGCGGGCAGGCGCGGTGCCATCCCGGCGATACGCCGGCGCTTGACGTTGCGGTTGAGCGCGTTCCCGGCGCGTTGCCGATAATCGTGGTACAGGCCAATGAGCGCCGGCGTCCGGGGGCTGGGTCGAGGTCGAGGCCGGTCATCCATCCAGGCGTTCAAACTTTGTTAACCCTTTGCCGTCACCCTATGCCCATAGGGAGACCCAGCATTTGAGGGACGGGGCGCCGACGCCAGGTTTGGCGCCGGACAAGATGCAAGCCATTCCCGCCGCCGGGCTCGCCTGGAACCGTGCTAACGGGTGGGAGAACCGATATGCGCGTGATCACCATTCTATGCGCCACCGCCGTGCTGGCGGCCTGCGCTCAGGGAAAATGGGATGCGGGAAGGACGAGTTACTCCTTCTCCTTCGATAGCGGGCTTTCCGCCCCGGTGATGAGCCGTCGGGCCGAACCTTTGGCGACGCCGCCGGCGTTGTTCGATGGCCGTGGCCTGCTGGTCCAGGAAGCCCAGGGGACGGTTGGCAACGACCCCGGTAACTGACGCCCGGCCCTCACCCCTTGGGTCTCAGCACCAGCAACCTGATCACGTCGGAGACCAGGAAGCGCCGCTCGATCAGCTCGAGCCCGGCGTCGGCGATGTAACGTTCGGTGTCGCGGTCGAAGGCGGCGCCGAAGACCGCCCTTACCCACGGCGCCCAGAGGCGCATGACGAACCGGCGGGCGGGGTTTTCGGAATAGACGTAATCGAGCAACCTGATCTCTCCCCCTTCCCCGCAGATCCGCGCCAACTCCATCAGCGCCGGCAACTGCTGGTCCTTCTCCAGCACACAGAACAGGAAGGTCGCGATCACGGCGTCGAAGTGGTTGTCGGCAAACGCCGTCGCCGAGACGTCCATCTCGCGGAGATCGACGGCGCGGCCAAGCTTGTCGCCTCGCCGACGCGCCCTGGCGATCATCGCCGGGCTGAGGTCGATGCCGGTCACCTCGCTGCCTTCGGGATAGAAGGCGATGTTGCGTCCGGTTCCCACCCCGGCGTCGAGGAGACGACCGGTGAGGCCTTCGAACATCCGCCGTCTCAAACGCCGGTAGCGGCCATATTCGAAGGGAAGGTCGAGGAAGTCATAAAGACGGGCTCTTTGGCGGTAGACGGTTTGCCTGTCCATCAACTGCGACGCCCTCCATGCCCGCGACGGGATCGGATCAGCCTGAGTACATACCTCTTTTCCGGCTCATCTTTTCGGGCTGATGACGGGGATAGCGTGCCCCGGAGAGGTGAACACAGAAAAAGCCCCGCGCGCGGCGGGGCTTAGAGGGGGATCCTTCGGGGTTACGCTTAGAAGTCTAACTTCTTTTCCCGGGCCTCAGTAGCGCCAATTTTGCAATTCAGGCCCGAGGTTTTTGCATGCCTCGACCAAGGATGGCGGCACGACCCCGCCCGCTGCTTCAAACCTATTTGGCCGCCTCCTTCAGATAGGCGATCAGGTTGTCCCGGTCCTTTTGCTTCTTGATACCGGCAAATCTCATCTTGGTGCCCGGTACGAACTTCTTCGGCTTGGTCAAAAAGGCATCGAGGGATTTGTCGTCCCAGACGACGCCGGATTTCTTCATCGCCTTGGAATATTTGAACTTCGCGACCGTGCCGGCCGTCCGCCCGATGACGCCGTAAAGGCTGGGCCCGATCTTCTTCTTGCCCTTCTTGAGGGAATGGCAGATCTTGCATTTGTTGAAGACCTTCTTGCCCTTGGCGGCCTCCTGAGCCTGGGCGAAGCCGCCGTTAAGGGCGAAAACGAGCGCCACCCCAATCGCCAATATCCTTACGTTCATCATCCGCCGTCCTTTCCAAAATCGAGTCAATGCCGGCCCCTGCCGGCCGGTTTTCCGCCCTGACAGTACTTTAGCATGATTTTAGGTCGCAAGCCATTCCCGCGCCAAAGAGAGACCCCGGCGATCGCCCGATCCCCTCACTCCGCGGCGTCACTCACCGCGTGGCCGAAGGCCGCCTCCATTTCGCGCCGGACGCGGACGGCTTCGAGATTTTCGTCGATCTCGACGTCGGCCCAGCGCAACGGATCGCCGGTGGGGATATCGTTCCCGAGTTTGACATGGTGGGCGAGGCCGATGGGAAGACCGCCGAGCCCGAGCGCGTCGGTTGCCGGCATGAGCCTGCCCCAGACCGTCCCGCCGCCCTCGCCGTCCAGCACCTCGCCGGCCTTGAGATCGCGCTTGGCGATGGCCACCACGTCGGCGTGGAAATCCGAAGGCGCGCCCGTCGCCTCGCCGCGAAGGGCGGCGGAGGCGACGGAGATGCCGAGCTCGAGGCCGATCAGGTGGTAGGGCCTGTACATCACGGTATATCGCCCGCTGGCATCGGTCGCCAGGCCGTATTCGGCGAAGCATCTCCTGGCGTAATCGCCCGGCGCCTCGATGGCGACATAGGTCCCCCAGCGCAGGTCGCGCGCGATCGGGCTGCCGTCACGCTGAAGACAGGAGATGACCTCGACGGTGCCGCGATGATGGAGCGCGCCACCTTCCGATCGAGGGCGCAACACATCGGCAAGATCGTCCACCCCGGCCGGCGGGAAACCGAGGCCGCCGGGCGCCGGGGTCAGGCCGGTGGCGTTGCAAACCGCCGCCATCTCGATCGCCGACTTGGTGCCGTCGAGGAAGGAGTTGAACATGCGCCGGTTGAATTCGCCTTGCTTCACCTCGGCCTCGGTGAAGCCGTAATGGTCCCAGACGGTCTCGGGCGTCGAGGCGTGATAGGCCGGCAGGTACTTGGTCCCCTTGCCCGCCGCGATGACCTCGAAGCCGGCGGCGCGGGCCCAGTCCACCTGTTCGCAGATCAGCGCCGGCTGATCGCCGTAGGCGAGTGAATAGACGCAGCCGCTTTCCGCCGCGCGGCGCGCCAGCAACGGCCCGGCCAGCGCGTCGGCCTCGACATTGACCATGATCATGTGGCGCCCCTGCGCGGATGCCGCCAGGGCGTGGCGGATGCCCGCCGCCGGATCGCCGGTGGCGTCGATCACCACCTCGAGCCCGCCCGCTTCGATCAGCGCCAAGGCGTCCTCGCAAAGATGGGTGGCGCCGCATCTCAGCGCCTCGTCGAACGACGGGGCCGCGAATTGTTCCCCGGACCAGCCGGCAAGCCCCAGGCTTTGCCTGGCGCGATCGAGGTCGAGATCGGCGATGCCAAGGACGTGCAGGCCGGGGGTTGAGCGCGCCTGGGCGAGGAACATGGCGCCGAACTTGCCGGCGCCGATGAGACCGACCGTAACCGGCCGCCCTTCGGCTTCACGCTGACGCAACAGGCGATGGAGGTTCACGGGTCTCTCTACCCCTTTGCCATTCCGCAATAAGGCAGGCGATGTTACCACGATTGAGCGGCGGAACGGCTGAAAGCAAGACCTGCGAACGCAGGCTTTCGTGATTTCTCGTTGCCGCCACTCCCCGCCGGGCGCTAAGTTTCACCGCAACGCGGATTGCCACGGACAGCAACCGTCAACAAAATAAAACCCTCGGGGGATGGCAAACAATGGACGTCATTGTCGTTTTGCTTAGCGCCGCTTCGCTCGCCGCCTGGATCTATCTGATCGGCTTTCGCGGTTCCTTCTGGCGGGCCGATCTGCGGCTCGAGCCATCCCTGCCGCCGCCGCCCTGGACCGGCGCCGTCGCCATCGTGCCGGCCCGCAACGAGGAGAAGACCATCGAGGCGGCGTTGGCGGGACTGTTGGCCCAGGATTATCCCGGGCCGCTTTCCATCCTCCTCATCGATGACGACAGCACCGACCGGACCTTGGAGATCGCGCGCAACCTCGCGGCGACGCCCGAGGCGAAAGGGCGCATCGAGGTGCTGTCGGCGCCGCCGCTTGCCGCCGGCTGGAGCGGCAAACTTTGGGCGGTCCATCACGGCATCGAACACGCCGCCGAAAACATGCCCGATGCCGAATATCTCTTCCTCACCGACGCCGATACCGTCCATGGCCGCGAAACCGTAAAATCGCTCATCGCCAAGGCAAGGGCGGACGGCCGCGACCTGGTCTCGCTGATGGTGCGGCTGAATTGCCAACATATTTGGGAACGCCTCCTGATCCCCGCCTTCGTTTTCTTTTTCCAGATGCTCTACCCCTTTAACCTGGTCAACGACGACGACGACACCACGGCGGCGGCGGCCGGCGCCTGCATCCTTATCCGCAAGGACGCCTTGGAGCGCGCCGGCGGCATCGCGGCGATCCGTTCCGAGCTCATCGACGATTGCGCGCTCGCCCATATCGTCAAGCGGAGCGGCGGCAAGATCTGGCTCGGCCTCGCCGAGGACAGCGAGAGCCTGCGGGTCTATGAGACGCTTTCGAAGATCTGGGACATGGTGGCGCGCACGGCCTATACCCAGCTCCAACACTCACCCCACCTGCTCGGCGCCTGCGTCGCCGGCATGGCCGTCGTATTTGTGCTGCCGGCCTTGGTGATATTGGCCCTGCCGGTTTGGGGAAATTTCGCCGCCCTCGCCCTGGCGCTGCCGGCATGTGCGTTGATGGCCATCTGTTACGCGCCGACCCTTGCCTATTACCGCCAATCGGGCGCGAGCGCGGTGCTGTTGCCCCTAGCGGCGCTCCTGTTCATCGCCATGACGCTTGGCTCGGCCACCCGCCACCGGCGCGGCGAAGGCGCCGAATGGAAAGCCCGGAGCTATGGCGGCGATCCCCGGTCTTAAGGGCAGGCGCCGTACTCGCGGAACCAGGCAATGGCTTCGCCGAAGGCCTCGGCCACCGGCCGGGGCGCGTAACCGAGCTCCCGCTTCGCCTTTGCGTGGGTGAAGAACATCTTCTTCTTCGACAGCCTGACGCCGTCCAGCGTCACCATCGGCGGGCCCAGGCCGGTCAGCCGCGCCCAGCCTTCGGCGATCGCGGCGACCGGCAGCAACAAATTGTGCGGCAGACGGATGCGCGGCGGACGGCGGCCGACCAGACCGGCGATCTCGGTCAAAATCTCGCGCAATGTCATATTCTCGGCGCCGAGGATATAGCGCTCGCCCACCTTGCCGCGCTCGAAGGCCAACAGGTGGCCCAAAGCGACGTCGTCCACATGGACGACGTTCAAGCCGGTGTCGACATAGGCCGGCACGCGCCCCGCCGCGGCATCGGCGATCAACCGTCCCGTCGGCGTCGGCTTGATGTCGCGGGGGCCTATCGGCGCCGCCGGGTTGACGATGACGGCGGGCAGGTGTTGTTGCGAAACCATCCGCCGCACCTCTTCCTCGGCCAGGAACTTGGACCGTTTGTAATGGCCGATCATGTCGTCGACGCCGACCGGCAGGTCCTCGTCCGCCGGCGTGCCGTCGGGGTGGAGCCCGAGCACCGCGACGGAGCTGGTATAGACGATGCGCCCGACCCCGGCATCAAGCGCCGCTTCCATGATGTTGCGCGTGCCTTCGACGTTGTTGGCATACATCCGGTCCGGGTCGGGCACCCACAGGCGATAGTCGGCGGCGACGTGGTAAAGCGCGTCGCAACCCTCAAGCGCGCGCGCCAGCGAAGCGCGGTCGCCGAGTTCGCCTTCCACCGTCTCGACCTCGAGACCGTCGATATTGCGCCGGTCGCTTCCGGCGCGCACCAGGACGCGCACCGACTTCCCGGCGCCGATGAGCTTGCGGGCGACCGCCGAGCCGACGAAGCCGGTGGCGCCGGTGA
>JADFPK010000001.1 GCA_022562375.1 Pseudomonadota bacterium | reverse complement strand
ATTTCTGGAGCTACGGGGTGGCCGAGAACGCCAAGGAGATCGAGGACATGTGCCGCTACTCCCACGAGCAGCACCTGTCCCCGCGCCTCCTGACGGCCGCCGACCTGTTCGTCGCCGAGACGGTGGAGATGGATGGGGGGTGATGGGGGGTGCTGCTCGAACAAACGGAGACGCTCTCAGCACAGTGGATGGACTGGATACCACCGGTCACCGACTGTAACCACCCCACCCCCCGATCACAGCCAGCGGCGGGTGGTGGATTTGTAGCGGCGGTAGGCGTCGGGGAACTTTCGTTCCAGGTAGCGCTCCTCGCGGATGATGACGCCGTAATGCATGACGATAAGCGCCGGGACGAGCAGCGCCAGGGTCCAGGGGTTGTCGGCGGCGATGCCGAGGCCGGCGTATAGGAGGTTCAGCGCCAGATAGATGGGATTGCGCGAATAGCGGTACGGCCCGGCGGTGATCAGCGCCGTCGACGGCTGATGGGGGTTGAAGGGGGTCTCGTGGCGGCGGAACTGGCGGACGGCGGCGAGGCCGAGGACCAAACCCAGCGCGATGGCGGCCGCGCCGGCGGCGTATCGCGGGCCCTGAGGCAGCACCGCCACCGGCCAAAGATAATCGGCGCCGAAGCCAATCAGCAAAAATGCCAGATAGATGACCGGCGGCGGCGCGATCACCCCGGCGGTGTCCTTGCCGCCGCCGCCGGTGCCGCCCCCGCCCCCGTTATTTGTCCCGCCGCCGTTCATGTCCCCCGCCCGGGGTTGAGGAACAGTTGGTTCCGCGCGCCGGCTTGGTTGAAATCGTCGGCCGCGCGGAAGCCCAACTCGGTCAGCGCCGCCGCCGCGCCGAGCGCCCCATCTCCGCCCCGGTCCTCGATCTCCACCAGCACCGTCTTGGCGCCGGCCAGAGTCTCCCGCCCGCCGCGGATCACCTTGGCCTCGTTGCCGTCGACGTCGAGCTTGACGTGATCGGGCGGGGCGGCTTCGAAGATGCGGCGGAAATCATCGATGGTGAAGCCCAACGTCGGCTGGGAGAAGACCGGCGCCGTCGGCCAATCGGCGGCCCCGCCCGCCCCGAAGGCGTGCATCGAATGGCCGGCGCCGGTGTTCATCATGTGCAGAACATCGAGCCCGGTCGCCTCATCGAAGGCCAGGCAATAGGCGGCTACCCGATCGCCCATGGCGTTCGACTCGACGTTTCGCATCAGCGCGGCGAAGCTCCCGGCGCCGGGCTCGAAGGCCAGCACCCGGACCCCCGGCCCCAGCGCCGCGTAAAGGGCGTAGAGGCCGATATTGGCGCCGATGTCCCACATGACGTCGCCGGCTCGGATGAATTCGTCGATCCAGGCGACGGTCTCGGGCTCGTCCTTGGCGAAGTTCAAGGGATCGTGCAGGGCCCTCGCCGTCGGGCAGCAGAGGACCAGATCCCCCCTCGCCGTCGGCACCGCGCGGACCTGTTGCAGCCTTTCCGACGCCAGCGCCAGGGCCAGCGCCCGGCGGTGGGGCAACATGTAGCAGGTGGCGAGGCCGGCGAACCGCCCGATCATCCCGGCGATGGTCTTGCTCATCCCTCGCGCCCCCTTCGCCCCGCGCTCCCTCAGGCCCTGGCGGCGATCAGCTTGATGCCGGGCTTGAAGGCGATCCGGCGGCGCAGGATGCGAAAGCCGTGCCTCTCGAGGAAGCGAACAAGGGCGCCGGGGTTGAAGTAGACGCAATGGGCCGGCGGCTTGAAGGCGTCCCAGCGGTCAAGCTCGCGGGGCCGGCGCCAGTGGCCGATGTCGGGCGTCGTCAGATAGAGCACGGCGCCAGGCTCCATCACCCGGCGGATGGCGATGATGAAGGCGTTGATGTCGGGCGAATGCTCGATCACTTCCGAGCAGTAGACCGCGCCGAAGGTGAGGCCCGCCGGTTCGAACGCCTCCATGAAGGTCTGGTGATAGCTGTTCTTCGGATAGTGCTCGCGCGCGTAGGCGACCGCCGCCGGGTGGGGCTCGACGCCGTGGGCCTCGAAGCCCAACTCGCGCATCGCCTCGGTCATGAAGCCGGCGTCGGCGCCGACATCGAGGAACCGGCCCGGGCCCTGGGCGTAGCGGGCAAGGGCGCGGGCGCGGCGGCGCAACCGGCGCATCTTCGACGCCGCCTTGGCGTGCACCGCCGCGAGACCGCTCTCGCCGGGTTCGATATAGATGCCCTCGAGGTCAAGCCCCGAGGGCATCTCGGCCATGAAGACCAGCCGGCAGGAGACGCATTCGAGCAGCTCCATGCCCTGGTGGGTGATGAAATGACGGGCGCCCGCCGCCTCGCAGGCGGGACAGATGGAGGGCGCCGCCATCAACCGCGCCCTCCCGGTTGGCGGGGCGCCCGGCGGCGGCGCTTCAACGCTTGCCCGACCCGTCCTCCGCGGCAGCGGCGGCGCCGCTGCGGAGGGTGGATGATCCACATCGCGCCGCGCGCCGCGCCTGGCCGAATGAGCCGATTTGCGCCCATCAAATTGAACCCTATCACCCAAGTATCGCTCTAGATCGCGTATTTCTTGATCTTCGCCATATCGAGGGCGACGCCGAAGCCGGGCGCATCCGTCGGCGTGATCATGCCGTCCTTCAACGGGAACTCGCCGGCGGCGACGTCGTCGGCCAGCTTCTCGAAGAAATGCATCTCGGTCGGCCAGGGGTGGAGCCACGGCATCGCCGTGTGCAGATGGATCCGCGACATCGTGCCGATGGGCGATTCCGAACCGGTGCCGATGACCACCGGCAGGCCGGCGGCCTCGCAGAGCGCGATGATCTTGAGCGATTCCGTGATCCCGGTGCGCCGCGGCTTGACGCTGACGGCGCCGACGGCGTGGATCGACACCAGATGGTTCACCGCCTCCAGGCTCTCGCAGGTCTGATCGCCCAACAGGGCGACGGGAAGGGCCGCCGCCATCGCCGCCATGCGCCGGGGGTCCGGGAAGCTGCAGGGCTCCTCGATGAAGGCGATGTTGTATTCATCGAGCCGGCCAAGGATGGTCCTGGCCTCGGTCTCGAGATAGGTGCCGTTGGCGTCGACATAGATCATGATGTCGTCGCCCATGGCCTTTCGCACCTCCCGCACCATGACGACGTCGTCCACCGAACGCTTCCAGGTCTTGAGCTTGAGCGCCTTGAAGCCGCGTTCCTCTACCATGCGGCAGGCCTGCTCGACCATCGCTTCGGTACTGTCGCCATGGACGATCCAGGTCAGCGGCACCGGCTTGACCGGACCGCCTCCCAACAGCCGCCAGACCGGCTGGCCCAGGAGCTTCCCCTTGAGGTCCCAAAGGGCGACGTCGATCAGCGCCTTGGCCGACCGGCAGCCCTTGATCCGCCCGATTTCGGCGAGGATATGGTTGTGCGCCAGCGGATCGGCGCCCGCGAGCAGGGGGGCGAAGAAGGTGTCGATGTCGTAGGCCAGCGCCCGGGCGTCCTCGCCGTTCTGGCGTAGCCGCGCCACCGATTCGGAGATGCCCTCGGCGCCGTCATGGGTGGTCAGCCTCAAGAGGACGTATTGCCCCTTGGATTCGCTGACCGCGCGGAAATTGACCTGGCCGCGATAGGGCAACTCGACGCAGAAAGCTTCGACCTTGGCGATCTTGTCGACGATGCTCTCACCTCCCAGGTCCGGGGCGATCCCCGCCTGGACGACTGTTTCAGTCATTGCCATGACCCTCCCTTGATAAACCTAGTCCTCATCCGGCACCTGCCGGCCGCGCGTCGAGCGCTCCAACCCCAAGAGACCGAACACCAGGACCCGTTGGATGACCGCGGTCGCCGGCGCTAGGGGCGGGCCGAATCAAGAAGCCTGTTCGGCCTTCCGGGTGAAGTCCTCGTAGCTGATCTTGGCCTTGGGATAGGTGATCGGCGACTGGGTCAGCCCCAGATCGACGCACATCTCGGTAAAGCGGATGCCGATGGATTTGGTGTTCAGCACCTGCACGCCGCTTGCCGCCGCCAGATCGGCCGGATCGACGACATAGGGGATCAACGCCCCGCCCAGCGGCAGCACGCATTCGGCGCCGGTATCATCCACCAGGTTGCGTATCAAGCCTACGGTCTTGTCGAAAATCTCTTCCTTTTGCTCCTCCACCTTTTCGCCATAGATGCCGATCGCCTGGATGCCGGTGACGAAGTTCCCCATGCCGTAGGCCCGGATCTTGCGCCAGGTGTAGGGGAGATGCGCATCCAGCGGCACGATGATTCCGATCTTGTCGGCGATCGTCGCCCCGACATGCAGCGCCGTCTGGAAAAGGCCGACAACCGGGATGCCCACCGCAAGCCGGCCGCCTTCGACGCCGGGATCGAAGGTATTGCTTTGAATGACCGCGTCGTAGCCGTTGTCGGCCGCCCACACGATCTTTTTGATGATGGCCGGCGCCTCCATGATGTGATGCAGGCCGTTGAGCATGTTCTGGGCGCCGATGGTCTTGAACACCTGGGCGCCCTCGAAATCATCGGGGAAATGAAGCTCGATCTTGGTGCCGGGCGAGGCGTAGCCGTTGAGCAACTCCTCGATCCTGGCGGACTGGTAATGAGGCGCATCGCCCTTGGTCTTCTTCGGCGCCTGGTTCAACATCATGATACGCATGGATCGAGCCTCCCCCGTGCACAATCGGATTTGATATCGATAAGTCGTTCTATTCGCCGCGCTTCCTCGGTGCGGCGCACTCCCGGTATGCCATTCTGCACCTATTGGATTGAAATGAATATAGCCGGCTTTCCGAGGGGTTTACCGGCGCCGGCCGGGGCGCCGGAGCGGAAATTCCCTACTTGACGGTCAGGCCGTAACGCCGGGCGATGTAATAGAAGAAACCGGAAACGACGGTCATGAACGCGGTCCAGGCGACGCCAAGGGCGGCGAGCTCGGGCAGGGCGCCGTTCTCCCACAGATCGAAGATCGTCACCGCGACGATGTGCGAGTCGGGGCCGATCAGCAATATCATCAAGGACACCGCCTTGGTCGAGCTCAGGAATACGAACAGCCAACAGGTGATCAGCGCCGGCGCCACCAGCGGCACGACGATACGGATGAACGTGCCGGGCCCGCGCGCGCCCGACATCGCCGAGGCTTCCTCGAGCTCGGTGTGGATCTGCAATACCCCGGCGTAGGAATAGCGCATGCCGTAGGGCAGATAGCGGATCATCGAAGCGAGGACCAACGACGTCAGCGTCCCATAGAGCCCGAAGGGCGTATTCAGGAAGACCTGCAACAAGGCCACGCCGAGGACGATGGAGGGCAGGATCAGGGGCATGGTCGCCAACTGATCGAGCATCCATCCGCCCTTGTAACGGCGAACGGCAAGCCAGGCGCAGACCGTCGTGAACAGGCTGACGATGGTCGCCGTGGAGACGCCGAGTATCAAGGTGTTGCTGACCGAGTCGAGAAGCAGGCCGGCGTCGAGGACCTCGGCGAAATTGTCCAGCGTGAACAGTGGCAGGGCCTTGAGGCTGAAGGGCTGGTAATAGGGAAGAAACGACGCCCACACCACGATGCTCACCGGCAGCACGATGATGACGATGAACATGACAACGAGGATCGCGGCGGTGAAATAGCGCCATTTGCCGAGGTCCATGACCCGCGGGCGGAAGCCCTTGCCGGTGATGGTCTGGAACCGCTCGGCGTGACGTGACAGCCGGTTGTACCAGTAGAGCAGCACGACCACGAGCAAAAGCAGCGCCACCGAAAAGGCCCCCGCCTGACCGTAATTGGGTGGCGTGTCAAGCTGCGCGGCCTGATAAATGTCGGTGGTGAGCACGAAAATGTTCCCCGGCCGGCCCACCAGGGCGGGCGTTTCGAAGGATTCGAAGGCGCGGATGAAGATCAGGATAAGCAACGCGAAAACGCCCGGAGCCGCGAGCCTTATGGTGATGCGGCTGAAGGTCTGGGAGATGCCGGCGCCGCTCATCATCGACGCCTCCTCGAAGGACGCATCGGCCGAGCGGAACACCGACGCCAGCAACAGGAACACCAAGGGCGCGAAGTCGATGCCCTCGATGATCACCATGCCCCACATCGTGTAGACATCAAGTATCGGGCCGTTCTCGGTGCCGAAAAACACCCCGAGCAGCTCGTTCACCGGGCCGTTCTTGCCGAGCAGCAACAGGAAGGCCACGGTGTAGAGCACGCTGGGGATGCCAAGCGAGATGATCGATACCAGGAACACGTAGCGCCTGAGCGGCGTGTTCGTCCGCTCGACGATCCAGGCCTGGATGGTGCCGAGAATGATGGCGATGATCGCCGATCCGACGGCGTAGACGGTGGTATTGATGAGATTGTTGAAGAACCTCGGATTGGTGATCAGCTCCTTGTAGAAGCGCAAGGTGAACTCGTCGAAGGAGCCGTCGGCCTTGACGGTATGCACGCTGGAATTCAGCAGGAAGATGATCGGCGGCAGCATCAAGCCCAGCATGACCGCCATCAGCACGATCACCGCCGGTGAATAACCGAAGCCGGTGCGCAGCCCGTACCAGAACTCGGCCAACTTTCCCCGGTCAACTGGCCCGGCGGCGAAATCGGTGCGTGCCGTCACGCCGCTTTGCCTCGCCCGACAAGGCGGCGCCCGGAAATCGGACCGGCCCTATCCATCGTCGTGCTTTCGCCCCATGGCCGCCCCCGAAATCGAACATCGCACCGCATCCTTATAGGGCCATACATTCTCGTTATATTTCCGTGTTTTGGCGGTGCTTTTGGATTGATTTACGTGATACGATAACAGTAGAGGGATGACAATCAAACCAAGAAACAAATGGTGGGGAGGACCTAACTGATTTTCATCGTAACCGTCGCCGGGCCTCACCGGCGGTTCGTTTCGCCGCCGCCAAACGAGCGGAGCCGGGCGCCCGGTAATGTCCGATAGAGACACCGTACGAGACTTGGCGCGGTGGGTGCTGGCGCTGGACGCGGCGCGCCTGCCGGCGGCGGTGATCGAGCAGGCCAAGCTCCTGATCCTCGATTCGATCGGCTGCGGGCTGGCGGCGCTGGAAGACGAAACCGCGGGCAAGATCCTGGCCACCATCGAGGGCCTCGGCGGCGCCCCCCAGTGCACCGTCCTCGGCCAGCCGGGGAAGACCTCGGTGACCAACGCCGTGCTCGCCAATGGCACGCTCATCCGCGTTCTCGACCTCAACGACTTCATCATCGGCTCGGCCGACGAGGGCCCGGTGATCGGCGGTCATCCCAGCGACAACATCGCCGTCGCCCTGGCGGTCGGGGAATGGCGGCAAAGTTCGGGACGGGACGTCATCGCCGCCGTCGTCATCGGCTACGAAATCTACCACCGCCTCAAGGATTTGATGGTGCGTCCAAGCCCCTGGGACGGGACCTCGGTCTCCGGCATCGTGGCGCCGGCCATGGCCGGCCGCCTGCTGGGACTGGATGAGGACCGCCTCGCCCACGCGATGGCGCTCGGCGCCGCCCGCGCGGCGACCTCGGCCATCGTCAGGAGCGGCATGATTTCGGCCGCCAAGTCCATATCCAACCCCCTCTCCGCCCAGGCCGGCACGCTGGCGGCGCTGATGGCGGCCCAAGGGATGACGGGGCCGCTCGCCGTATTCGATCACCCGAGCGGCCTGCACCAGGTGTTCAAGGCCGGCGACGAGCTTGCTTCCCTGACCCGGCCGCTGGCGGATGATTTCGCCATCATGGAGGCCAACGTCAAAGCCTATCCCTGCCTCGCCACCGGCCAGACGGCGGTGGCGGCGGCGATCGAGATGCATGGCAAACTCGGCGGCGGGACGGACACGGTGGATAGGATCGAGGTCATCATGGCCGATTATCCGTTCATCCAACGCCAGCAGGACGATGCCGACCGGCGCCACCCGACCCTGCACGAGGCGGCGGACCACAGCTTCCACTTCCTGGTCGCGGTTTCGCTGATGGACGGGGCGCTGACCCCCAGCCAATTCGAAGGTGAACGGTGGTTCGATCCCGCGATCGTGGCCCTGATGGACCGCATCACCCTGCACCGCGACGAAAACTGGAACAGGCGCGCGCCCAACAGCTATCCCTGCGCCATCCGGGTGGTGACGCGGGACGGCGACGAACATATGACCGAGGCGCCTTATCCGCCGGGCATTTCGGACGGCGGGCTCGACGCGGCGGTGGTCAAGGAGAAGTTCGACGCCGTCACCGGGCCGGCGCTGTCCCAGGCGGAGAAAGACGCGATCAAGGACACGGTCATGCGGCTCGACGCCCTGTCCTCGATCTCCGATCTCATGGACAAGCTTGCCGCCAAGGGGCAGGGCAGGCGCAAGCCCGCCGGGCCTTCCTTGGCCGCGGCGCGCTAAAGGGTTAGGATATATTATCGGGCAACACCCAAGCCGTTCCCAAGGACGACAGATCCAAAGGGGCATAATGAAAAGGAGGAAACACGATGACAGTCCCACGTTTCGTTAGCCGGCTCCTGCCGACGATTGGTCTTTTAGCCGTATTCGCACTGGCGGACACGGGCGGCGCCTTCGCCCGCACCGTCGACGAGATCGCCAACCTCACCGGTCCGGACCGCCAGAAGATCCTGGAGGAAGGCGCCAAGAAGGAAGGCGCGATGTTGTGGATCGGCGGTCTCAACCAGAAACGCGCCCGGCGCCCCATCCTCAAGGCGTTCATGAAGAAATATCCCTTCATCGAGGCCAAGGGCATTCGTACCGGCAGCCGGAAGGCCCTGCAGCGCGTCCTCGCCGAGCACAGGGCGAAGACGCCGCGTGTCGACGTCATCAACGCCAATGTCGTGATCGACCTCAAGAACGCCGGACTGGTGCAAGCCTTCAGGTCGCCGGCGCTCGACGCCTATCCCGAGAAGGAGAAGGACCCCAACCGGATCTGGGCGACGATGCGTTACGCCTATCATGGGGTCGCCGCCTACAACACCAATCTGGTGTCGGCGGCGGAAGCGCCCAAGACCTTCGAGGACCTGCTCGATCCCAAATGGAAGGGCAAGATGGTTTGGGGCAGCAGTTACGAGACCGGCGCGCAATTTTTGATCACCTATCTGAGGATGACCTGGGGCGAGGCGAAGACCCTGGATTTCCTCAAGAAACTCAGCAAGCAGAAGATCGTGACGCGGACCTCGAGCATCCGCAACATCCTCGACCTGGTGGTCGCCGGCGAGCACCACATCATGATCTCCCCGGCGCTTCACCATGTCGGCGGCGCGCGCAAGAAGGGGGCGCCGATCGATGCCTCGATGGTGAGCCCGGTGCTCGCCCGGAACGGTTACTTCATGCTGATGAAGACGGCACCCAATCCCCACGCGGCGATGCTGCTGATCGACTTCATCCTGGGCGAGGAGGCGCAGAAAATCCTCAAGAAGGCACGCTACTTCCCGGCCCATCCCAAGGTCAGCCCGGCGAAGCAGATGCGGCCCTACCAGCCGAGGCTCAACGGTCTGGAGCAGTTCACCATCAATGCCGAGATGTTGTTCGCCGAAGGGAAGAAAACAGACGCGATGTACCGCAAGTTTTTCCAGTAACCGGATCTTTCGATGCATGAGGCCGATGCATCAGGGGCGTAACGGCCAGACGCCGTTACGCCCCTTCTTTTCCCCCGGCGTGTAATCCGCGACGACGCCGTTTCAGCATCCTCGCCACGCCAGGATGACGGCAGGACCCTCCATGCCCCATAGCACGCAAAACAAGGTCACCGTCCATTACGAGGTCGCCGGCGAAGGCATGCCCTTCATCATGCTCCACGCCAACCCGTTCGACCATAATCTGTGGATGTACCAGATCGCCCACTTCTCCACCCGGTTCAAGGTCATCGCCATGGACATCCGGGGCTGGGGGCGTTCGGACAAGGTAACCGCCGAATATACGCTGGCCGAGATGTGCGCCGATGTCCTCGGTGTGATCGAGAACGAGCGGGTGGATCGGGCGATCCTGATGGGCTGCAGCGTCGGCGCCGGAATGGCGATCCTGCTCGGCCTCGATCATCCCCGGCTGTTCGAGGCGCTGATACTGGTCGGTGGGAGGAGCGGCGCCGGTACGCGCTTTGAGGAGCGGATCGAAGGCTACACCCAGGCGGGGATCGAGGCCTATCACCTCGGTCATATGAAGGAACTCGTCGCCCCTGGCTTCGCCGAAAGCCCCCTCGGCCGCCATCTCCTGCGGACATTCGCCGAACGCCAGCCGCGGCTGAACCCGGAGGCCATCGCCCAGGTGTTCAGGGCGCGCAACGGGACCGACACCACGCCTCGCCTGGGGACGATGAAAGTCCCGACATTGGTGATCAACGGCGAATTCGACAATGCCTTGCCCGGCGGCCGAAAGACCGCCGGGCTGATCCCGGGCGCGGTGCACCAGGTGCTGCCCGGGGCCGGCCATGCCTGTTGCCTCGAGGACCCCGCCGGCTTCGACGATCTGGTGATCGCCTTCCTCGAGGAACGGGGGCTCATGCCCTCGCTTTAACGGGGGCTCATACCCTCGCCGCAAGCGTGAGGGCGGCGGGCGACGAGGCCCTTCGGCCGGCCTAATTGAACAATTTGCGGTAGATCGAAACCGACTTCTTGCGCTCCTTCTCCAACTGATCGGGGCCGATGAGGTTCTCCTTGAGGCCGGTGAACTTGGGCACGATCTTCTGCATCGACGGCAACGGATCGACCTTGGGATGGGCCGGCAGGTATCTCGCCTTGCGCAGGATGTTCTGCCCTTCCTCGGAGACGATGTAGTCGATGAACAGCATCGCCGCGTAGGGGTGGGGCGCGGTCTTCATGATCATGACGTAACCGTTCCTGCCGATCACCGGCTCGGGCGAGGTAGAGGCGATGGGCGCGCCCTTGGCGGCGCTGATGGCGACATGGTGAAGCGCCGCCGAGACCATCACATCGTGCTCGCCGGCGATCACCCGGTCGAGGACGCTGCGGATGCTTCCGGCCACGGTGACGATGTTCTGCTTGGCGAGCTTCCTGAGATATTCCATGCCCTTCTTCTCGCCCATCACCATCCTGATATGGGTGATGAACAGGGGCGCGCCGGTTTCCGAGCTCTTGCCCCAAACCATCTTGCCCTTCCATTTGGGATCGAGCAAATCCTCGAAGGTCTTGGGCGCTTGCGCCGCCGACACCAGCTTGGTGTTGTAGCCGATGCCGTTATAGGAAACCCGGATGGTCTGCCAGCTGCGGTCGGGGTCGGTGTAGTTCTTCGGATAAACCGCCGCTTCGGGCGTCCTGAAGGGTTGCACCAGGCCCGCTTTCTTGAGCACCGGCGCGGCGCTGGCGATGACGATGTCGGCGCGGTAGGACTTGGCCCGGTTTTCCGCCAGAAGCCGGGCAACTAGTTTCGAGCTGTTGGCGCGGATGAACTCGAGCTTGATGTAGGGATACTTCTTCTCGAAGGCCGCCTTGATCGGCCGGGTGGCCTGATTGACGATCAGGGTGGTATACCAAAGGAGCGTTCCTTCGGCCTTGGCGCCCTCGATCAGGATGTTCCGACGATCGGCGCCGGTGAGGTTGGCGATCTCCTCGACGCTCCGCCCAACCGCCGCGCCTACGTCCGTTACCGCGACCAGCGCCACCAGTGAGACCAGCGCCAAGACCCGCTTGGCGAAATTCGAACCGTTCATGATGTTTCCTCCCAATTCTGTTTTCGATTGGCACACTTGCAAATTCGCATATGGTTTTGTCCCGTCCCCCGCCGGCATGACGGCCGGCGCTCAGGGAAGGGCCGGCTTGGTGTCCGATTTCGGCCAACGGACGCGGCTGTGTTTCAAACCCAGCCCCGCCAGCATCGCCGCCATGCGTATCGGCGCGCCGATCCCCTCGACCACGGGCACGCCGAGCTCGTTCGTCAACCAGTCCGGCTTGATGTGCACCGGGCACTGGCTGATGCCGTGGGGGATGATGACATCGGCGCCGTCGTCGTCGATCAGGGACCGCGCTTGGGCGACGAAGGTCTCCACCATCTTATCGCGGTTTTCCGCCATGTCCTTGAGTTGCATGCCGACGCCGCGGTACCCGGCGATCCAATTTTCCATGCCGAAGCCGCGGATCTGGATGCGGTGGCGGGGGATCGCCGCCGCGTGATAGCAAACCAGGCCGAAGCGTTCGCCGAGCAGGGCGGCGATATGGAGCGACGCCTGGGACGGCCCGATGACGGGGATATTCACCAAGGACCGGCCGCCATCGACCCCGAGGTCGAGCATGCCGAGCGGCACCACCGCGTCATAACCTTCCTCCTCGGCCCGGATGTAGGCATCGTGGAAATAAGGCGCGACGAGCTGAATCTCCGCCGGCCCGAGGCCGTAATAGGGGCTGGCGCCGACCGATACGATGCCGACCTCCACCTCGCCCGTCGAATAGGAAAGCGCCACGTCCTCGCGGCGTTTGCGCTCCTCGGGCGGGTACTCGCCGATGACGAAAGCTACGCGAACCATCCTCGATCCTCCCTGTATCGAACTTTCCAATGACGCGTCCGGGTTACGCCAACAAACGCCCGTGGCCCGGGATCGGCCGCCAGCAGTCGAGGCGATGAAAGGTTTCCCAGATCATCGCGCCTTGATTGCAGTAAGCCGGCTTGTCGAACTCTTCCTCCAGGCGTTCGACCACGGGCTGGGAAATCCAGTTGCCGCCGCCGATGAAAAGCCCGTCGGCGGCTCATTGGTCCTGAAGCTGGCGGCGTGGCGGCGGAACTGGCGGAACGCCGAAAAACCGAGCGCCAGGCCAAGCGCGATGACAACCGAGCCGGAGGCGTATCGCGGGCCTTGGGGCAGGACCGCCGCCGGCCTTAGGCCGGCCGGCGCCTGGCCGCGGCGCGGGACCGGGCCCGCCCGCTCGATCCCCCCTCAGCCCGCCTGGCGCTTGTAAGGCTCGAAGCCCGGACGGTAAGTCTTGTCGTCGAGGAACTGCTTCATGCCTTCGATGCGGCCCTTCTCCTTGTCCGCGGCTTTGAGCGCGTCGCTCTTGGCCCTGAGGTAATCGGCGGCCTGGTCCAGGCTCATGTGGCGCACGGCGCGGATCGCCTCCTTGGTGTAGCGCACGGCGACCGGGTTCTTCTCCATCAGCTTCCGGGCCAATTTGATGGTCTCCTCGCGCAGCTTCTCCTTCGGCACCGCGTAGTTGATGAAGCGAATCTCCTCCGCCTTCTTGCCGTCGAAGGTATCGCCGGTGACGGCGTAATAGATCGCGTCCCGGTAACTCATGACGTCGGCGACGTTCCAGCTGACGATGCCGCCGGGAAGGATGCCCCAGTTGATCTCGGAGAGACCGAACACCGCGTCCTCCGCGGCGATGGCGAAATCGCAGGCGCAGACCGGCGTGAAGGCGCCGCCGAAGCAATAGCCGTTGACCATGGCGATGGTCGGCCTGGGAAAAGTGGAAAGCCGCCGCCACCGCCAGCTATTGGAAGCGTGGGCCGCTTTCGCCCGCTCCACCGGGTCGTCGGCGGTGCCACGGAAATAGAGCCTCAGATCCTGACCGGCGCAGAACGCCTCGTCTCCCGCCCCGGTAAGCACCAGAACCTTGGTCTCGGGATCGGTCTCGAGCTTCGCCAACGCATCGTCGGCCTCGTAATGGAGCTGGGGGCTCATGGCGTTGCGCTTCTCGGGCCGGTTCAGGATGAGCCAGGTGATACCGTCTGCTTTTTCGATCTTGATGTTTTCGTATGAGTAATCGGCCATTCGGCCTGTCCTCCCTGTCATCGGGGCTTTTGTTTCTCGGCAATCGGCCGCGGGCCCCGATTCGGCGCTATCGACCGCCGGTTTTTTTACGATCTGGCCATAAGGGTATCAGCCGCACCTGGCCATTACAAGTTGCCGGACGGACGGACGACGACGAGCCCGTCGAGGGCATAGCCGCCGTTGCCGTCTTCGAGCGCGACGAAGGGGTTGATGTCGATCGATTCGATGACATCGCCGAGATCATCGGCGATGCGCCCGAGCGAGACCAGCGCGTCGATCACCGCCCGGCGGTCCGCCGCCGGCGCCCCGCGGTAACCGTCGATCAGGCGGTCGGCGTGGGTTTTCGCGATCATCGCCTCGGCCCGGTCGGCGTCGAGCGGCGCGCCCGAGAAGGCGACGTCCTTGTAGAGCTCGAGCCACACCCCGCCGGTGCCGAACATCACCACCGGCCCCATCTCGGGATCGCGGCTGACGCCCAGCACCAGCTCCAGGCCCCCGGTGACCTGTTTGGCGACGAGCATGCCGTCGAGCGCCGTACCGGGCCGGTGGGCCTCGACATTGGCCGAGATCGCCTGATAACCCGCCTCCACCGCCGCCGCCGAGGCCAGGCCGAGCAACACCGCGCCGGCGTCGGATTTGTGGGTGATCTTCGATGACACCGCCTTGAGCACCACCGGCCAGCCCAGCCGTTCGGCCGCCGCCACCGCTTCATCGGCCGAGGCGACGAGCGTCTCTTCGGGCAGGGGGATGCCGTAGGCGGCGAGCAACGCCTTGGATTCCACTTCGTTAAGGGCGCGCGGCGCCGAGGCTTCCCCGGCCGCCCTTCGCACCGCCTCCACGGCCGGGGCGTCGGGTAGTGCCTCGGCCCCGGACCCGGACCCGGACGCGGCGGCCTCGGCCCGGCGGCCGGCCGCCGCATAAGCCGTGACGGCGCCGATGGCGCGCAGCGACTTCTCCACTTCATGAAGGAAGGGAAGGTGGCCAAGTTCGCCCTTGAGCTCACGGGCGTAGTCCGTCAGGCCGTGGGAAATCATCGAGAAGAACACCACCGGCTTGGCCAAACTCTTTGCCGCCAGGGCCTCGACCCGTTTCAGGGTGTTTGTCTTCCGGGTGCCGCCGACGCGCGGGATTTCCTCTTGCAACAACACCATGTCGATCCCCGGATCGGCGATCATCGCCTCGATGCAGGCGATGAAGATATCCTCGCTGGTCACCGCGGCGAAGCCGCCGTCGAGCGGGTTGCCGACCAGGGCGCCGGCGCCGAGCATGCTTTCGAGCTTCTCCTTGGTCGCATCGGCGAGTTCGGGGAAATGGAGCCCGGTCTTGGGCAGGCGGTCGAGCAATAGCCCCCGCAACGCCCCGGAATAGGTGATGGCGCCGAGATTGGCGCCCTTGGGCAGCGGCGCGTGGAGGAAATATTCCACCGCTTCGATGGCGTCATCGAGGGTGTCGACGCGCACCGCCCCGGCCTCGCCGGCGATGGCGTCGAAGGCCTCGACGCTGCCGGCAAGCGTGCCGGTATGGGTCATCGCCGCCGCCCGGCCCGCCGCCGAGAGGCCGATCTTGACCACCACCACCGGCTTGCCGGCGGCGCGGGCGGCGCGGCAGGCGGCGAGATAGGCTGGCGGGTCCTGGACCGCATCGAGGTAGGAGACGATCACCCGCGTGTCCTCGTCGGCGGCGAAATAGTGGATATAATCGGCGGAAGTGAGGCCGGTCTCGTTGCCGCTGGTGACCACATAGCCGGACTGCACGCCACGCTCCTCCAGCGTCCGCTTGATCGCCATGAGAAGCCCGCCGCTTTGCCCGACGATGGCGACGGGACCGGGTCCGATGGTCTGCGGCCGGTCGTCGGTCATGGTCATCAAGGGCGTCGGCGCGGCGATATTGCCGAGGCAGTTGGGGCCGGACACCGCCAGTCCGGTCTGCTCTATGACCGCCTTGAGCTCCCTCCCCAAAGCCTGGCCGTCGGCGTCTTCGGCCTCGTCGAAACCCGACGTGAAGATGGTGGCGCTGCGCGCCCCCGCCTCGGCGCCGCTGGCCAGAACGCCGGGGACGGCCTTGGCCGGAACCAGGACGACGAGATGATCGGCGGGCTCGGGCAGCGAGGCGACGTCGGCATGGCATTTCACCTCCCAGATGGTGTCCCGCTTGGGGTTGACCGGATAGACGGCGCCGGGGAAGCCATAGCGTTGAAGGTTGCGCCAAATCCGGGCGGTCCAGCTTCCGGGCCGGTCGGTAGCGCCGATGATGGCGATGCTCTTCGGGCGCAACAGGGCGGCGACCATTCGACGCGATCGCTCCGCCGACGCGTCGTCGTCCATGGGATGTGGTTTCACGTCAATTCGCCCTGTCTTTTCAAGCTCTCTTTACCCTGGAGCCCTATTTTTCGATCAGGGCGACGGTGTTTTCCGGCGGAAAGTGCATCAGCACCTTGTCGTCCTTGCCAACATCCTTGCCCGGCGGAACGCGGATGACGATCTCGGCGCCGTTGTCCGTGACGACGTTATATTCGATGATTTCACCGAGATAGATTTCGCTCCGCACCACGCCCTCGATGCGGTTGACCGCCGAAAATCCACCCGCCTCGGCGCTGCCCTGCTTGGCGATGACGACGCTCTCGGGACGGACGACGACGGCGATCTTCCCGGTCGCCGGGACGGCCGCCGGGAAGGTGCACTGCAACGGCCCGAGTTCCGTCGTCACCTTGGCCAAAGCGCCGGCGGCGGCATCGGCGGCGAGGTCGCCGTGAATGAGGTTGGTCTTGCCGATGAAGTGGGCGACGAACTCGGATGTCGGACGGTTGTAGATTTCCTTGGGCGTACCGATCTGCATGATCAACCCCTCGTTCATGACGGCGATGCGGTCCGATATGGCCAAGGCCTCGGACTGGTCATGGGTGACGTAGATCGTCGTCACGCCCCACTCCTGCTGCAGGCGCTTCAATTCGACCCGCATCTGTTCACGAAGCTGGGCGTCGAGGTTGCTCAGGGGCTCGTCCAGCAGAAGCAGGCGCGGCTCGCGGGTCAGCGCCCGGGCAAGGGCCAGGCGCTGCTGCTGGCCGCCGCTGAGCTGGGTCGAGGGACGGCGGATGAACTCGCCCAACCCCACCATCTCGAGGATTTCCACCACCTTTTCGTGGATTTCCTTCCTCGAGAATTTCCTGGTCTTGGAGACCCTCAGGGGATAGGCGGCGTTCTCGAACACGTTCATGTGGGGCCAGATGGCGTAGGACTGGAACACCATGCCGATGTCGCGTTCGTACATCGGAACCGAGACCCTGGTGACGGAATTATAGATGTCCTTGCCGGTCAGGCTGATCCGTCCCCTGTCGGGATGCTCGAGACCGGCGATCGACCTCAGCGTCGTCGTCTTGCCGCAGCCCGACGGGCCCAGCAGGGTGAACAACTCGCCCTCGGCGACCTCGAAACTGATCCCGAAGATGCCGCCGCCGGGCGTGCCATCGGCGCTGACATACTGCTTCTTGAGTTCTTCAACCTCTATCATATGGCCTCCCAGGGGCGACGATAGGCCGCCGCTTCCAAAATGGCTAATGCAGACTCAATCGATAACGCCGGACGACAATGTAGAACAGGCAACTGACGCCTGTCATGAGCGCCATCCACGCCATGCCCATGGCGGCGAGTTCCGTGACCTGGCCGTTTTCCCAAAGATCGAATAGCGTCACCGCGACGATCTGCGAGTTCGGTCCGACCAGCAGGATCGGCATGGAGACCGCGCGGACGGCGATGAGGAACAGGAACAGCCAACAGGTGATCATCGCCGGCGCGACCAGGGGCATGACGATGCGAAGGAAAGTGCCGACCTGTCCGGCGCCGGACACCGCCGACGCCTCCTCGAGCTCGGTGTGGATCTGCAATAAGCCGGCATAGGAATAGCGCATGCCGTAGGGCATTTCGCGCACCACCGAGGCGATGACGACCGAGAGCAGCGTGCCATAGAGGCCGAAGGGCATGTTCAGGAAGACCTGCAGGAACGCCACCCCCATGACGATGGCCGGGAAGATCAGCGGCAGGGTCGCCATCTGATCGAGGAACCACCCGCCCTTGTAGCGCCTCACCGCGAGCCAGGCGCAAAGCGCCGTGAAGGGGACGACGGCGGTGGCGGTCGCCGTGCCGAGGATCAATGTGTTGAAGATGGAATCGCGGAACGACCCCGCCTTGGCGACCTCGACGTAATTGTCCAGGGTGAACCGCCCCAGCGACTCGGCCGTCACCCCCTCGTAATAGGGCTGTAAGGACGCCCACAAGACGATGCCGACCGGCAACCCGATGATCAGCAGGAAGAGCAGGACCAGCGACCCGGCGGTCAAATACCGCCACTTGCCGAGGTCCATCCGGCGCGGGCGGTAGCCCTTGCCGGTGATGGTCTGGAACCTCTCGGCATGGCGCGAAAGCTGGTTGTACCAATAGAGCAGGACCATCACCCACATCAGCAGGACCACCGAAAAGGCGCCCGACTGGCCGTAGTTGGGCGGCATTTCCGTTTGGATGCTCTCGTAGATGTCGGTGGTCAGGACGTTGATGCCGCCGGCGAGGCCGACCAGCGCCGGCACCTCGAAGGATTCGAAGGCGCGGATGAAGATCAGCAGCATCAGGGCCATGATCCCCGGCATCGCCAGCCTGGCGGTAATGTGGCGGAAGGTCTGGGAAATGCCGGCGCCGCTCATCATCGACGCCTCCTCGAAGGAGGCGTCGGTGGAGCGGAACACCGACGACAGCAGCAGGAACGCCAGGGGGGCGAAGCCGACACCCTCGATCAGGATCATGCCCCACATGGAGTAGACATTCAGCACCGCTTCCTGGCTGCCGGTAATGGCCCGGAGTATGTCGTTCACCGGTCCGGCCTTGCCCATGATCAGAAGCCAGGCGATGGTGTAAAGCACATGGGGAATGCCAAGCGAGATGATCGCCACCAGGAACATGTATTGGCGGAACGGCGTGTTGGTGCGCTCGACGATCCAGGCCTGGGCGGTGCCGAGGCCGATGGCGAAGATGGCCGATCCCACGGCATAGACCGTGGTATTGACGAAATTGTTGAAGAACCGCGGGTTGGTGACGAGTTCGGTGTAGAAGCCGAAGGTGAACTTGTCGAACTCGCCGGCGAAGGTCGTGGTGTAGAAGCTGGTCTGGAACAGATAGACGATCGGCGGCACGATCAGGGCCAGCAGCACGCCGGCGAGGATGATGACCGCCGGCGAATAGCCGAAGCCCGACCGCGCCCGGCGCCAAAAGCCAGCGGTCTCCTCGGGCGCCCAAAAGGAATCGATGGCCTCGGGTTTCGTCGTCACGCCAATTCTCTCACGCCATACCGTCGCATCTGTCCGCCCGGAAATGCCGCGCCCGGATGAGGGTGCCGTCTATCCCTTCCATCCGGGCGCCTTCCATCCGGGCGCCTTCCATCCGGGCGCCTTTCACACCTATCTGAAATACTTGTTGAACAACGCCTTCGACTTCTCGCGGTTGTCGAACAAGACCTCCGGCGTGACGAAATTCTCCTTCAGCCCCGCCAGCCTCGGCACGATCGGTTTCAACGACGATTTCGGATCGACCTTGGGGTGCGCCGGCAGGTAATTCGCCTTCTTCAGCACCCTCTGGCCCTCCTCCGACAGCACGAAATCGATCAGCAGCATCGCCGCATGGGGGTGCTTCACCCCCTTCGGCAGCATGATGGTGCCGTTGAGGCTGGGCACCGGCTCCAAGGGCCTGGCGGCGGACGGCGCCCCCTTGGCGGCGCTGATGATCGGGTGATGGAGAAAAATATTCAGGGCGATGGGATACTCCCCCTCGACCACCCGGTTGACCAGCGTCCTGGCGCTGCCCGAGAAATTGACGATCTTCTGGCCCTTGAGTTTTTGCAGGTAGGCCTCGGCCTTGGCTTCGCCCATGGTGAGGCGAAGGTTGGTGATGAACAGCAGCGCCCCGCTCTCCGAAGCGGCGCGCCAGGCCATCTTTCCCTTCCATTTCGGATCCAACAGGTCCTGATAGGTCTTGGGCGCCTCGGACGGGCTGATAAGCTTGGTGTTGTAGGCCATGCCCATATAGCTGAACCGGCTGGCGGCCCAAAGCCTCTTGGGGTCCCGGTATTTCTCGGGATAGGCCGCCAGAGAGGGCGAATGGAAGGGCTGCACCGCACCCGCCTTGACCATCGGCTGGGCCAGGCCCGAGCCCTCGAGGACGTCGGCGACGAGCGCCTTGGCGCGGATCTCGGCCAGCACCTTCTGCAAGATCTTGCGGCTGGAGCCGCGCCAGTAATCGAGCTTGATGAACGGGTATTTCTTCTGGAAGGCGTTGGCCAGCGGCCTCAGCGCCTGGTTGATGATCATCGCCGAATACCAGGTCACCTTGCCTTCCTTCCTGGCGCCGGCGACGAGGATGTTCTGGCGCTCGGGCCCCTTGAGGTTGGCGATCTCGGCCGCCGTCAGCGCGTAGGCCGCGCCACCACCCCAAAGCATCGCCGACACCGCCACGGCGGCGCCAATCATCATCGGTAAGCGTGCGGTTCTTCTTATCACGTTGGTCATCGTAACTCCTCCTTGTGATTACGCTGATTGGGATCGTGCTTCTGGTGTATCGCGCGGGATGTCCTTTGCCGGCACCATCAAGGCGTCGGCGGCGCGGACTCCCCTGCCTTCGGGAAGAACGAACAGCGGGTTGATATCTATGGCCTCGAACAGCCCGTCGGTCTGCTCGACGAAGCGGGCAAAGGCCACCATCGCCGCCGTCAGGGCGTCGATGTCGCCGCGACCTTGCCCCCGATAACCGCGAAGGATCCGGGCGCCCTTGAGCTCGGCGATCATCAGCCTGGCGTCATCGGGCGTCAGCGGCGGATAGCGCAGCGCCACGTCCTCGAACAGTTCGACGAAAACCCCGCCGAGACCGCACATCAGAAGCGGCCCGAACTGTTGGTCGCGGTTCATCCCAAGGATGAACTCGACGCCGCCATCGATCATCTCCTGGACCAGCACGCCATCGATGGCGGCGCCGGCATGGGCGGCGGCGGCGCTGGCCATGATCTTGCCATAGGCGGCGCGGACCTCGTCCGGCCCCTTGGCGCCGAGATGCACGCCGCCGGCGTCCGATTTATGGACGATATCGGGCGATTGCACCTTGAGGACCACCGGATAACCGATGTCGGCGGCGGCCTCGACCGCTTCATCGGCGCTCATCGTCAGGCTTTCCCGGGTCACCGGGATGCCGGCCGCGGCCAGGATCCGCTTGCTTTCGTATTCGGTCAAGGAGGCGCGCCCAACCGGCAGATCGAGGGCGAGGGGGGCGCCCTTATCCGCCGCTTGCGCCGACGCCCGGCCCTCGATGCGCTTCCTGAAAAGGGCGTAATCGACCAGCTTGCGCACCGCCTTCAAGCCCCCTTCGATGTCCTCGGCGATGGGCAGGCCCTGATCCTCGGCGAACGTCCGCCAGTGACCGGTCAGGCTGTTCGAGGCGAAGGCGAGCGCCATGATCGGCTTATTCGCGGTCTTGGCAAGCGCCGCAAGCTGGGCCAGAAGCGTCTCATGGTTGGGATTGCCGGCGTCGCGCATGGCAATCACCAGACCGATGAGGTCGATGTTGTCGTCCTCCAGCATCACCTTGACGCACGCGGTCAGATTGTCGTCCCTGGCCAGGCGCGGCATGCCGACGGTGTCCATGGGATTGGCGAAGGGATGGGAGACGCCGAGGATGTCCTGCAGGGCCTGGTTGGTGGCGGGCGAGAATTCCGGGAAGTCGATGCCGGCGGCGTCGCCGAGATCGCAGGTCATCGCCGTGGCGCCGCCCGAGACCATGAGCATGGCGACGCCGTCGCCCTTGGGCAGCGGCGCGCGGGCGAACAGCATCGCGGTCTCGATCAGCGCGTCGATCGAATCGACGCCGGCGATGCCGTTCTGTTTGAACAGCGCGCGGTAAGCCTCGCTTCGCCCGGCCAGGGTGCCGGTGTGGGCGAGCGCCGCTTTCTGCCCCCGCTCGCTGCGGCCGAGCTTGAGCACGACGACGGGTTTCAGCCGCGCCGCCCGCTCGATCGCGGCGCGGAACCGGCCGCCGTCCACGATCCCTTCGAGGATGCAGGCGATGACGCGGGTGCCCTCGTCATCGGCGAGGTAGTCGATGTAATCGGCGGTATCGACCACCGCCTCGTTGCCGCCCGAGATCAGGTAGTTGAAGCCGGCGTTGCGGTTGTTGCCGAGCTCGGCCGTGGCGTTGAGCAATCCGCCGCTCTGGGAGACGACGGAGATGCCGCCCGGTGCGGTCCCCTTCGCCACGTCGGAGAAGGTGTTGGCGAAACCGTGAACCAGGCTGGTGATGCCCATGCAGTTGGGGCCGGCGACGGCGATGCCATGCGCCCTGGCGACCTGAGCGAGCTTGCTCTGCAGCGCCCTGCCTTCTTCCGATCCGGCGTCGGCGAAGCCTTCGGAGACGACCAGGGCGGCGCCGACGCCCAACCCCCCGGCCTCTTCGAGAACGCCGGTCACGGCCTTGGCGGGAACGGCGATGACGACGCAATCGGGCGGCGCGGGCAGGGCGCCGAGCGCCGGGAAGCACTCATGCCCTTCGATCTCCGGGTAATTGGGATTGACGGCATGGAGCGGCCCGGCGAACCCCATGGCGGCGGTGTTGCGCAGGATCCTCAGCCCCGGCCCGCCCTTGGGCGACGCCCCGACGACGGCGATCGAGGCGGGGTTGAGCAAGGCCGAAAGCGAATCCCTGGCGGTCACGTCCGACACCCGGCCCCCGGCCGCCTAATTTCCGGTCATGCGGAAGCGGGGAAGGGTGAACCCCTGGTCGGGATGGTCCTCATAGACGATCTCGACCTCCTGGCCGACATCGTGGACGTCGTCCGGGGTCTGGTCCACCAGCGTGGTGCTGATCAGCGGTCCCTCGTCGAGCTCGATGAGGGCGTAGACATAGGGCACTTCATCCTTGAAGCCGGGGTGAAAGGCCCAGTGGTGGCGGTTGAAGGCGAAGATCTTGCCTTTGCCGCTGGCCTCGGTCCATTCCATGTTGGCGGCGAAGGGCTCGTTCTCGTGGTTTTGGCAGTAGGATTTGGGCCAGTACCAGGCACCGCATTGATTGCAATGCCAAAGCAGGAGCCTGTGGTCCTTGAGCCCGTCGTAGAAGGGCCGGTTGTCGGTATCGACGTTGATCGGTGGTTTTCGCCATTCGCCGGTGACGGTGATGACGTTGTCGTCCTTGCTCATAGGCCCCTCCCGAGAAGCGTGCTGGTATGGATGGAACACATGCCGGGCGAGAGCAGCTCGCCGCCATGGCCGGTGGTCAGGACGACCTCGCAGTCCTCGATCTGGTGATCGCCGGCCTCGCCGCGCAACTGGCGGATGGACTCGGCCATGCCGGTGAGGTCGCCGAGGTGATAGCAGGACAACAGCCCGCCGCCGGTGTTGACCGGGATCGACCCGCCGGGGCCGATCGGGCCCTCCTCGACGAAGGCGCCGCCCTCGCCCTTCTCGCACCAGCCGTAATCCTCGAGCTGGAACATGACCTCGGAGGTGAAGCAGTCGTAAAGCTGGGCGCAGTCGATATCCGATAACTCCAGCCCCGCCTGGCCGAAGGCCTGCTCCTTGGCCGGCGCCACCGCCATGTGGGTGAAGTGCTTATTCTCCCACCACAACTCCGCCGAGACCTCGCCGAAACCCTGCCCCAGCACCGCCACCGGCGTTTTCGGCGCGTCCTTGGCGCGCTCCGCCGTGGTCAGGATGAAGGCGATGCCGCCGTCGGAGACCTGGCAGATGTCGAACAGGTGATAGGGCTCGACCACCAGGGGCGAGTTCTGATGGTCCTCGATGGTCATCGGCCGGCCGTACATCTTGGCCTCGGGGTTCTTGCAGGCCCAGGCGCGCTGCTGGACCGAGATGGCGCCGAGCTGCTCGCTGGTGGTGCCATAGACCGCCATGTGGCGGGCCGCCATCCAGCTATGGTGGCTGACGGCGCGCAAATCGCCCAGCGCCTTGCCCCAGTAGCCTTCCTTGTCGGCATGGGACATGCCGCGGTGGCCCTGCTTCTTCGATTCCTGGCTGTGGGTCCAGTCCGCCACCGCCCCCATCAGGCAGACGTAATCGGCGATGCCGCGATCGAGGAAGGAGATCGCCGTGGCGATGCCGAGCCCGGCCAGCGCGCCGCCGCGCCCGACGACGAAATAGAAGTTGTTCTTGAGGCCGAGCACCCGCGAATAGGCGTCGGTGTAGTTCGCCCGGTCGCCGCCGCCGCCGGTGCGGCGCAAATCGATGGCGCCGCCGATATCGGCCGGCGTCAGGCCGGCGTCGACGATGGCGAGACGCGCCGCTTCCGCCGCCACCATGCGTTGATGCCTGTCCGGCTGGGGTCCGGCGATGACGCCGAGCCCGATGATCGCGTATTTGCCCGATGATGGATGTTTCGCCACTTCCCTTGTCCTCCCTTTTCAACAACTTTCTTTTTTTCCGCTACCGGCCGGGTTGGCCGTTACCCTCTGGTGCGCTTTCACATCCCGCCAATCCCCCTTTCCCCGATCGGGCTCAGGCGCCGGCGGCGGCCGGACCCCGCCGGGCGCTGTCATCAAGGGTGCGCAACTCGACGCCGGTGCCGGGCAGCTCGGGCACCTTCAGCCTGCCGCCCTCGACCGCCAGGCCGGTGAAGGGGTCATCGAGCAACCGGTCGAACTCGCTCAGCTCACAGGCGTAATCGATGCCCGGCAGCGCCGCCGCCAGGTGCATGGCATGGGCGGCCAACAGCTGGCTGCCGACGGCGGCGCCGAGCCGGCAGCGCACGCCGCCGGCGGCGCAGATTTGCGCCGCCGCCATGGTCTGGCGCAAGCCTCCGATCTTGGGAATCTTGAGGCTGACGGCATCGACGATACGCCGGGAGACGAGATTGAAGATTTGCGCCACCGATCCGGCGCTCTCATCGGCCTCGACCGTCACCGGCACCGAGCGCGTCACCAGGGCGAGCCCTTCGAGATCGTCGATGTCGACGGGCTGTTCGACCAGGTCGATCACGTATTCGGCCATGCGGTTGAGCGCCGTGATCGCGCCCTTGGGCGCATAGGACTGGTTGGCGTCGATGGTGAGGCGCACCTCCGGACCGACCGCGTTTCGCACCGCCGCCACCCGGGCGACGTCCTCATCGATGTCGCCATCGACCTTTATCTTGAGATAGCTATAGCCTTCATCGACCAGGGCCAGCGCCTGTTCCGCCGTCTCGTCCGGGGTCTTGAGCGGCAGGATGCGCAAGATCGGCACCGAATCCCGGACCTTGCCGCCCAACAGCTGATAGAGCGGCACGCCGAGCGCGCGGGCGGACAAATCGTGAAGCGCGCAGTCGACGGCGGCCTTGGCCTGATGGGCGCCGCGGATACGGCGGTCGAGATCGGCGCGAATGGCGGTGGCGGCGAAGGGATCGGCGCCGGTAAGCGCCGGGGCGAAGTGGTCGAGTTCGGCCTTCAGCCCGTCGAAGGTCGCGCCCATATGGGGCGTCGCCGAGGCGTAGCCGTAGCCGCGGACGCCGCCATCGGCTTCGAGGCAGAGAATCCAGCCCTCCGAGATCGGGTTGGCGGACAGGGCAAAACGCCACTTCGGGTCCTTCTTGGGCATTTTGCAGGGCAGCAATTCGACATTCGCGATGATCACGAACGGCCCTCCCCATTTTTTCGGCGCGGGTTGGCCCCGCCCCTTAAGGTCCATTACCGCATGAATGCGGTCAAAACGCCATGAAAACCAAAGCCTTCAGGCGAAGTCCCCCGGATTGTAAGTCCAATCCGCCCACGAAGGCAATGGTGCGGGCGGTGAGACTCGAACTCCCACCTCCTTGCGGAGAACGGCTTTTAAGTCTTTCGCGGAGATCACGAACATATTGATTTACAGCTATAAACATTTCGCCAGGCTGCAATTGCGTAAGAAATTGCGCCGGCTCCGGTGGGCCTTGCCCACCGAGCGATTGCATCGTCCGCTCCCCGCGCGCGCCTCCCGACGAACCGGTTGGCCGACAATCGTGCCGCGACCCGCCACCGCGCCCTCTAGATGTATTGACAATGTATATACAAAAGTGTATATTGAATGTGATGACAAAGGAGAATGACATGGCGAACATCCGGTCGGCCGATCGTGCGGTCCGGGACGTGAAGATCAATCTGCGCGCCAGCCGGAAACAAAGGTCCCTGATCGACCGGGCGGCGGAGGCGCTCGGCAAGAACCGCTCGGACTTCATGCTCGACGCCTGCTGCCGGGAAGCGGAGTCGGTTCTGCTCGACCGCCTGTATTTCGCGCTGGACGCCGAGACGTTCAAGGAATTCACGACGATGCTCGATACGGCGCCGGCGGGCAATCCCCGACTGCGCCGTCTGTTGACCGAGAAAGCGCCCTGGGATCGATGAGCGGTGAAGAGGCGATTGGCGCACCGGAGAAGTTACGACCGGATCACGACCTCTCTTCCTTCGATTCGGGCGCGCCGGTCCTGGACGACTGGCTGCGGCGGCGGGCCCTGCGCAATCAGGAGAGCGGCGCGTCGCGGACCTACGTGATTTGCGCCGGTGCGCGCGTGGTCGGGTATTACGCTCTGGCCGCCGGGGCGATCGCACAAGGAGAAGCGACGGGGCGGACGCGGCGGAACATGCCGGACCCGGTGCCGGTCATGGTCATCGGCCGCCTTGCCATGGATACCGGTTACCAGGGACGCGGCCTCGGCCGGGCGTTATTGCGGGATGCGGTCCTGCGCACGATGCAGGCGGCCGGCATCGCCGGAATCAGGGCGATGCGGGTGCACGCCATTTCCGAAGACGCCAAGCGATTCTATCAACGTTGCGGCTTTCAGCCGTCGCCCGTGGATCCGATGACCCTGATGATCACGCTGCGCGACGCACACCGGGCGCTGACCGGCGACAACGATAGCTGATCGCGGGCGGTCCGGCCGCCGTGGCCGTAGCCGCGCAGCAGCAAGGGCCGGAACCGACACGCCCACGCCT
>JADFPK010000075.1 GCA_022562375.1 Pseudomonadota bacterium | reverse complement strand
CCCTGCCGGCGGTGTCGTTCTCGGCCGCCATCATCTCGACCGACCCGCCGCTCCTGCTGTTCTGGGCGCTGGCGCTTTACGGCCTCGTGCGCGCGCTCGACGATGGCGCCTGGCGCTGGTGGCTGCTTACCGGTTTGGGCGTCGGTCTCGGGCTCATGAGCAAATACGCCATGGCCTATTTCATCCTCTCCCTCGCCGTCTATTTCGCCTTCCCCGGCGCCCACCGCGACAAGCTATTGAGCCGGCGGCTGGGCGCGGCGATGGGGCTGGCGGCGGCGCTCTATCTTCCCAACCTGGTGTGGAACGCGAATAACGGGTTCGTCAGCTTCGCCCACACCGCGGCCAACGCCAATCTCGCCGGCCCCTTGATCAACCCGGGCGAATTCCTCGATTTCCTGGCCGCCCAATTCGCCGTCTTCGGCCCGATCCTCTTCGCCGCCCTTCTCATCTGCCTCCTAAGCCGGCGCACCTGGACCGGCGATTGGCGGTATCGGCTGCTTGGCAGCTTCACCTTCCCCACCCTTGCCCTCGTCCTCGCCCTCGGCTTGCTTTCACGCGCCAACGCCAACTGGGCGGCGCCGGCCTATGTCGCCGGCACGGTGCTGGTGACGGGCTGGGCGTTGGCAAGGGGGAGGAGGCTCATCGTGACGGCATCTCTTGCGCTGCACCTCGTCCTCGCCTTCGTCCTGTTCGGCGCGACGCTTTCCCAGGGCGGCGCGGCGGGCCTGGTCTCGGCCGCCGGCTTCGACCCCTTCAAGCGGGTGCAGGGGTGGCGCCAGTTGGGGGATGCGGTATCGCGCGTCAGCGCCCGGTTTCCCGGCGTGCCGTTGCTCTTCGATCACCGAAGGCTGATGGCGGAGCTCATCTACTATGTCGATCCCCACCCCTTCGATGCGTCGAAGTGGGACCCCGACGGGCGCATCAACGATCACTTCGATCTGACGCGCGGCCTCGAATGGGCAGGAAGCGCCGGCGCCGAGGGAAAGAGCCAGGCTCACCTGCTTGTCACTTCGAGGGCGGATACATCGGCGATCACCTCGCGATATTCTAATTCCAGGCTGCTCGCGCGTATCCGGATACCCATCGGCAAGGGCAAGCACCGCGAGGTCCGGATCATCTATCTCGAGGATTTTCTCGGCTACTAGAGGGCGCCCGCGTCTTGCCGGCAAGCCGGCAGAGCATTCCCAAAAGCCTTCCTTCCAGACCGAGGCGGGTGCACCAGGGGACTTTGGCGAAACGCTGGGTTTCGCCGGCGAGAGACGCCTTGAGATCGATGCCGCTGCGCGCGAAGACCGAATGGACCCACATCGTCACCAACGCGGCGGCATAGGCGCCGGCGACGATGTCTGCCAGGTAATGGGCATTGACGACGGCGCGGCCCATCGCGATCGCCGCGCCGACGGCGAGATAGCCCACCCCGAAGCGCGGGACCAGGATGAACAGCGCCACCATCAAGGCGGTGATGGTCTGGGCGTGGCCCGAGGGAAAGGAATAGAAATCGGGCTCCAGGCGGAACCAGTCGAAGCCGTAAAGCTCGTCGCGGAACAGGAGCTTGGGCCGGACCCTGCCGAACACCACCTTCAGCACATCGATCAAGATGCCCGAGGCGGCGACGGCGGAGAAGAAGAACGCCGCCACCATGGAATAGGCCTTGAGCGCCCCGGCCCTCGCCTTGAACATCTCGAGGCGCGCCGCGCCGCGGAGCGCGGCGAAGGCGACGAATGTGACCACCAGGTACGGACCCGCGGCCCCAAGATCGGACAGGGCCTTGAAGAATTCATGCCATCCGGCATCGAGACGGTGGAACCAAAGCGCCGCCGGGCGGTCGAGATAGGCGATAAGTGCGAGACAGAGAAGCGAGGCGGCGGCGAACGACAGGATCACCTCACCGCCCGTTGTCGCCGCCCAGCGCTGCCATGCCCGCCAGGCGCGTGCGCCCGGCTCGCTAAGCCCCAGTTTGCTCAGCCAAGGTGGAAACCTGATGTCGCGCACCAGCAGTAACTCGTGAAGCGCCCAGGCGACGGCATAGACGATGAGCCCGGCGAACACCACGTCCGACAGGAAATGGGCGCCGAGCGCGATGCGCCCAAGGCCGCTTGCGGCGCCAAGCGTGAGCGCGCCGGCCATGGCGAGGCGCCGCCGGCGGGTGCTGCGGACGAGGAAGGCGAAGGTCACCAGGAAGAAAGTTCCCGCCGCGTGGCCCGAGACGAAGGAGCAGTTCTTCGTGCATTGATCCGACGGCACCAGCGCCGGTGAGAAGCTCTTGGCGCCGCCGAACTCGACGACCATGAAGGGCCGGGCCCGGCCGACATTGTCCTTGAGCAAGGAGTTGACGATAAGGCCCGGTCCGAGCGCCAGCGACAGGGCGATGAAGGCGATGACCCTGGGCCGGACCCACAGCCTCCGGAGGCGGGGGATGAGCCGCGCCAGCGAGGCGCCGACGACGAAAACGGCCACCGCGTAGGCGATGACGATCACCATGTCGTAAAGGATGTCGACCGCCAGGTTGCCGCGCGGGAAGAATCCCTCGCCCGGCTGGTAGAACAGGCGGCTGAAGCCCAAATCGGCGCCGGGGAACAGCACAAAGAAAATCGCCGCCGCAACTACCCCGATGATGAATCGATAGGGTTTCATCGCTTGGTCCTAACGCACCCCTTCGGTCTTCCCGCCGCCGCCATAGAGCACAAGCGTGACCGGCCGTCCCCTGGAATAGTTGAACCCGCTTATCGTTTGCAAGCGGTTTGGGCGCTGGCCGAGATTTGCCGATACTTCGAGGAATCTAGCTTCCTGGGATTTGGCGATCAATGCCAACGCGCCCGGCGCCTCGGCAAGATGCGCCGCCGCCGCGTCCGGTGATACCAGCCGCGTCGCGGTGCCGAGCAGGAAGACGATGCTGGGCTCGCCATAGCCGGCGACCGCGACCGGCGCGCCGGCGGAAACCGCGCCCTCCCCGTGCTTGGCGATGGCCAGCGCGGCGGTTCTCGAAAGCCACAGGCCCTCGGCGGCGGGGAGGACGATGCCGAGAGCCGAGGCGTAGACGATGACGGCGCCAAGCGCGGCGGCGGCGACGGCGTCGACGAGGCGGTCCCGATATGCGAACCAGAGACCGAGAGCCACGGCGACGATGGCGGCCGCCGCCGGCGCCAGCGCTACCGCGGTGATGTGGCCCTCCAGCCACCATGAGACGCCGCCGATGCCGATGCCGATGGCCAGGCCGCCGCCGCCCCAAAGCACCATGAGGCCCCTTCCGGCGATGGTCCGCGCGAGGCGGGCGAGCTCGTCGGCGCCGGTCATCGCCGCGTGGGCGCAGATGAGGGCCAGGGCCGGATAGAGCGGCAGCACGTAATGCGGCAGCTTGGTCGGGATCAGTTCGAACAAAATCCACGCCGGCAAGAGCCAGGCAAGGCAGTAACGCAACGGTTTGTCCGCCCGGTGCCGCCACGCCCAGACCAGCGCCGGGAAGGCGAGCAACGATCCCGGCCAGAACGTCACCAGCATGGCGAGGCTATAGGCGCCGGGCGGCGCGCCGTGGGCTTCCTGCACCGAGATGAGCTTCGGCAGCAAATCCTTGCCGACGGCATCGGCGAGGAAGGCGCCGCCGGTTTCGAGCGAGATCGCGATGAACCAGGGCGCGGCGATGGCGGCGGCGATCGCCACGCCCGGAAGCGGACGCAAGCCCTTGAGCCACGCCACCCTTCTTTCGGCGATGATGAGGGCGATAACGGTGAGGGCGCTGATCAGCGGTCCGATCGGCCCCTTGATCAGGATCGCCGCGCCCTGGGCCACCCAGAAGACGATCGCCGTCGCCACCGCCACCGGCTCCCCCGCCATGCCTCGCAGATAGACCCGGCAAAGCGCCCCTTGGGCGACGACCACCATTGCCAGCAACACGGCATCGGCCTTGCCGAGATGGGCCTCGACCGTCAACGCCAGCGAGGCGGCGAGCATCAGCGCGGCGAAGAACGCCGTTTGCCTGCCATACGGCCCGCCCGCGAAGGCGAAGAGGAAGAGCACCGCGCCAAGGGCGCCCAAGACCGAGGGGATCCGGTAGGGCCAAATCTCGTTCGATCCGATGGCGCCAAACGCCTGCACCGAGGCCGCCTGGAGCCAGTAAACGCCCGCCGGCTTCTTGTGCCGCGCCTTGTCCTGGAAGCGGATGTTGACGTAATCCCCGCTCTCGACCATCTGCCGCGACGCCTGGGCGAAGCGGGCCTCGTCCCGGTCCACCGGCGGCAGCGCCGAGATGCCGGGGAGAAAAAGGCAGAGCGAAAATAGCCCGAGGACCAGATAGGCCAGGGGTCCCCGTTCGGGCAGGGACGCGGCGAAGGACGCGGCGGTCAACCTTCGCTCCCGTGGCGCTGATGGCACGGGCTGTTTTTCCATGGCAGATGGGTCATCCGCCGGGTAGTCTAGCAAATTAGTCGTCCGCCGACGGGAGAATCTTGGCCGCACGCGGGCCGCGCCCGCCCGCCCGCCGCTTGCATTGCCCGGCGCCTCATGTATTTTCGCCGCGCCCGCCCGCCCGGACGAGGTGGGCGTTCCTTCACCCGAGCGGTCGAATTTAGCGGTGAACATCATGATCTCTGTCGTCGTCCCGGTCCGCAATGAAGCGGAGAACATCATCCCCCTGATCGAGGAAATCCACCGGACCCTCGAGGGGCGGTGGGATTTCGAGGTGATCTATGTCGACGACGGCAGCACCGACGAAACCAAGGCGCGCCTGGGGGACGCCGGCGCCCGGTTCGCAACCCTGAAGGTGCTGCGCCACCGGGCAAGCTGCGGCCAGAGCGCGGCGATCTGGACCGGCGTCAAGGCGGCGCAAGGGACGTGGATCGTCACCCTCGACGGTGACGGCCAGAACGATCCCGCCGATATCCCGGCGCTGCTCGAAATCGCCGAAGCGGCGGACCCGGGGGCGCCGCTCGACATGGTCGCCGGCATCCGGCGCCGACGCCGGGACAACTGGTTGAAGCGCGCCTCTTCGCGCATCGCCAATCGCGTGCGCTCATCGCTGCTCGCCGACGGCGTCACCGACACCGGTTGCGGGCTCAAGGTCATCCGGCGCGAAAGCTACCTGGCGCTGCCCTATTTCGATCACATGCACCGCTACCTGCCGGCGCTCATCCAACGCGCGGGGGGAGTGCTCGAATGCGTCGATGTCAACCACCGCCCGAGGCAATCGGGACGGTCGAATTACGCCACCTTGGACCGGCTCGGGGTCGGCATCGCCGACCTTATGGGCGTCATGTGGCTCAAGCGGCGCAACAAGATCCCGATTATCGAATCCGAGGAGTAGTTTATGGACACCCCGACAATTTGGCTGGCCATAGGGTTCATGGGCCAGGCCCTGTTTTCGACGCGATTCCTCATTCAGTGGATATCCAGCGAGAAGCAGAAGAAGAGCGTCATTCCCATCGCTTTTTGGTATTTCAGCCTCGGCGGCGGCGTGACGCTGCTGTCCTACGCCATTTTCCGGCTGGATCCGGTTTTCATCGTCGGACAGGCGGGCGGTCTGTTGGTGTACTCCCGGAACCTCTATTTCGTCTTGCGGGATCGCCGCCAGGCGGAGTGAGCGCCGCCGCCGGGAAAGAGAGCCAGGGAAGAGGGAAGGGATAGGAAGACGGTGGCGGCAAGAGCGATCGTTCTCTTGAGCGGCGGCCTCGATTCGGCGACGGCGCTCCTCCTTGCCAGGAGCGAAGGCTTCGAGGTCTCGGCCTTGACCTTCGAATACGGCCAACGCCACGAGATCGAGGTCGAAGCGGCGCGCCGGATCGCCAAAAGGTTTGACGTCGGGCGCCATATCATCGTGCCGATCGACCTTCGCGCCATCGGCGGCTCGGCGCTGACCGATGAGATCGCCGTGCCCAAGGGGCGGGCACTGGAGGAGATCGGCGCCGGCATCCCGGTCACCTACGTGCCCGCGCGCAACACCATATTCCTCTCCTTCGCCCTGGCCTGGGCCGAAATTTTGGAGGCCCATGACATCTTCATCGGCGTCAACGCCCTCGATTACAGCGGCTATCCCGATTGCCGGCCCGAATACATCGAGGCTTTCGAGGGTATGGCCAACCTGGCGACCAAGGCCGGCGTCGAAGGTGCCCGGCGTCTCGTCATCCACACGCCGCTGATCGAGCTGACCAAGGCCGAGATCATCCGCAAGGGTCTCGATCTCGGCGTCGATTTCGCCTTGACGCGAAGCTGTTACGACCCATCTCCGGATGGCGCCGCCTGCGGCGAGTGCGACTCCTGCATTTTGCGACTCAGGGGTTTCGCCGAGGCCGGCGTCGAGGACCCGGCGCCCTACCGGGTTTCTCAGCGGGCGGAACCATGAGCTATTCGGTCAAGGAACTGATCTACACGCTCCAGGGCGAAGGGGCGAATACCGGCCGGCCCGCCGTTTTCTGCCGCTTCGCCGGATGCAATCTGTGGTCGGGCCGGGAAGAGGACCGGCAAACCGCGGTCTGCAATTTCTGCGATACCGATTTCGTCGGCACCGACGGCGACGGCGGCGGGCGCTTCGCGGCGGCGGCCGATCTGGCGGCGGCGGCGAAGCGGACCTGGCCATTCGACGGCGAAAGCCGGTTCAGCCCCTTCGTCGTCTTCACCGGCGGCGAGCCTTTGTTGCAGTTGGATACGGACCTGATCGACGCCTTCCATGGCGCCGGCTTCGAGATCGCGGTCGAGACCAACGGCACGCTGGCGGCGCCCGACGGCATCGACTGGATCTGCGTCAGTCCCAAGGCCGGGGCCGGGCTTGTGCAGCGCCAGGGTAATGAATTGAAGCTCGTCTTCCCCCAGGCCGGGGTGGAACCGGAGGGTTTCGAGGGGCTCATCTTCAAGCACTTCTTCCTGCAGCCGATGGACGGGCCCGCGCGGATGCGCAACACCGAGCTCGCGCGTGATTTCTGCCTTGCCCATCCGCGCTGGCGGCTCAGCCTCCAGACCCACAAAATTCTCGGCATACCCTGATCGGGACCGCGATGGAGATTTTCAAGTCCTTTACCTTCGAGGCGGCGCACCGGCTGCCCAACTTGGCGCCCGATCACAAATGCGCCCGGCTTCACGGCCATTCGTTCAGGGTCGAGATCCACGTCGAGGGCGAAATCAAACAGCCCGAGGACTGGGTGATGGATTTCGCCGACATCAAGGAAGCCTTCGCGCCGCTGCGCGGGCAACTCGACCACCATTATCTCAACGACATCGACGGCCTCGCCAATCCCACCAGCGAGGTCATCGCGCGCTGGATCTGGGACCGCCTGAAGCCCGACCTGCCGGGCCTTTGCAAGGTGGTGCTGCACGAGACCTGCACCGCCGGCTGCGTCTATCGCGGCGGCGGGGCGTGACGCCCGGCTTACCGGCTTAGCGCCCCCGTCCCTTGTAGGGTTCGACGCCCTGATCGGGGACCCACAGGCCCTCTGGGACAGGCCCGGTCTGGTAGAAGACGTCGATGGGGATGCCGCCCCTCGGATACCAGTAGCCGCCGATGCGAAGCCACTTCGGCTCGACCGCCTCGATGATGCGCTTGGCGATGGTAAGGGTGCAGTCCTCGTGGAAGGCGCCGTGGTTGCGGAACGAGGCCAGGAAGAGCTTCAACGACTTGCTCTCGAGCAACCGAACGCCGGGCACGTAGTCGATGACGAAATGGGCGAAGTCCGGCTGGCCGGTGATCGGACAAAGGGCGGTGAACTCCGGGCAGGTGAAGCGCACCAGATAGCGCTCGCCGCTTTGCGGGTTGGCGACGCTCTCGAGCCTGGCCTCATCGGGCGAAGCGGGGATTTCCGCCCGCCGGCCGAGCTGGGTCAGCATTTCTTCTTTTATCTCGCTCATGGGCCAAGAATACGCCACTAAAACCGCCATTTACAACGCCTCGATGTCGCCCCTTTGGTACTCGGCGAGGAAGGCCGCGGCGTAGGCGTCGAAGGTGTCATTGGCGATGGCGTCGCGCAGGCCCGCCATCAGGTCCTGGAACAGTTGCAGATTGTGCCAGCTCATCAGCGTGCCGCCCAGCATCCGGAATTAAGGTGACACCATACTTAATTGCGGAATTAAGTAAGGTGTCACCTTAATTCGTC
>JADFPK010000074.1 GCA_022562375.1 Pseudomonadota bacterium | reverse complement strand
GCACGCCAAGCGCGCTGCGGAGGAACGACAGCACCACCACGATGCGGGTAAAGGAGGTCACCATCATGAGGATCGCCGGCGCCAGCGAGAGCACCGTCAACAGCGCGATCAGCTGGATGATGCGCCCGGTTGCCGACCCCTGGCCCTCGCCGAGGTCGAGGGTGAAGGTCTGGGCTTCGGCCGGGCCGGTGGTGACGAGCAACAACCCGGCGCCGAGGAGGGCCGCGAACCAGGGCCTCATGACCGGTCCTCCTGGTCCGCTTCGGCCTGGGTCACCGCGTCGCCGGGCGGGGCGAAGCCGGATTCCACCAAGAGTTCCGAATTCGCGCCCAGCAGGATCAGGTGCTCTCGCTCGTCGCGCCGCACCAGCACGAGGCGCCGCTTGGCGTCGACCGCCGCCAATTCGACGACGCCGATCCGCGATTTGCGGCCGCTCCGGGAGCCGATCCGGCCGCCGACCCCGAACCGGCGGACGAGCCAGGTCAGAAGCCCGATCAAGGCGAGAACGAACACGAGGGCGACGATGAAGCGTATGTAGGTGTCGAATTCCATGGTTGGGCCGGCGGATCACCCGTTATTTCATTTGCGCGTGCCGCCGCCCTTGGCGTAGGCCGCTACGGCGTTTGTATGTTTGGAAAAACTTTGCAGTTGGACTTCCAGTTGCGAATGGCTGTCCGTGATGGCCATGGCCAGCTTGTCCAGATCGTCGATCAACGCCACCATGACCGGCCTCAAGGGCGCGTTCTGGTCCGCCGGCAGGGTGGTTATGTGGTCGCAGATCCGTTTGATCTCCTGTTCCAGGGGCGCCAGGTCGACGACCTTGCCGTCGGCGACGAAGCCCCGCGCCGCGGTCACGATGGAGCCCAAACCCTGTAGATCCATTTTCAGATCTTCCGCCGTGGTCGTCGATGTTTCGGTCATCAGCCCTCCTCCTGGTCGCGGTCGTAGGCGCCGTAGGTCGCGTTGGCGCGGTAGATGTAAGACAGTATCTCGGCCACCGCGGCGAACGCCTCGAGCGGGATATCGCTGTCTATGTCGATCGCCGAAAGGATCTCGACGAGATCGGCGTCCTCGCGGACCTTGACGCCGTTGGCGAAGGCGATCTCGAGGATTTGCCGGGCGACGGCGCCCCTGCCGCTGGCTACGATCCGCGGCAGACCTTCGGTTTCGGCCTCCTTGGTAAGCGCAACCGCCACCTGATCGAGCGGCGCGCGCTCGGTTTCGCCGGCCTGGACCTTGCCTTCTCCGAGGTCCGCCGGCGCCCTACTTTGGCCGTCCCCGTCCGCGCCCGGGGGCTCGGCCTGCTTTGTGGATTTCGACAACGTGCCCTTCCCAATGCCAGTCGGCCTAATGCCAGTCGCCGAGGTGTTTGCCGCCGGCGATGGTGGCGCATCATGCTTACCAAAACGTTAATTCGCCAAGGCCAGGCGGGCGCGTGCCCCGGCCCGGGGCCGGATAGGCTCTGGCGGGGTGAGGGGAGGGGGCGCCGCCGGCTGGAGAGTGCTCTGGGGGGCGTTGGAATGGCCTGGGCGCCCCTTGTCGGCGGGTAGGGGGCCAGAGGAAGGGTCCTTCCGGAACCAGGGTCGTTACTACGGTGTCTTGGTCTCCGGCGGGAGGGCGTCGACGATATCGCTGCCGGCCTCGGCGGCGGCCCGATTTTCTTCCTGGATGCGCTCGTAGATCTCGCGGCGCAGGACCGAGACGTCGGCGGGAAAGGTAAATCCAAGCTTAATGGACTTCCCGCGCACCTGGACGACGGTAATCTCGATGTTGTCGTTGATGATGATCGATTCACCGATCTTGCGAGAAAGGTACAGCATCTCGAACCCTCATTTCCCTTGAGTCCGCGCCGCATGGACCGTGTTCTTGGGCCGATGATGGCGCCCGGCCCGTCCCATCCCGGCGGGCCAATGGCACAACAAAGCGCATCCTCGTTTAGAGTTTATTAACAGCGCGGCACGACACTGTCGCTCCTGGGTTACAACTGCACAAGCCCTAGGATGGACCTTACCAAAATACCCTTGTTTTCGATGATGGCAAAGCGCTTGTCGTGGCTCGGACAGCGACAGCAAGTGCTCGCCAATAACGTCGCCAACGCCGACACCCCGGGTTACCGGGCGCGGGACCTGAAGGCCCTGAACTTCGGGAAAATGCTTGGTGGTGAAGGCGCCAAGCTGGGGATGGCGGCGACCCACGCCGGCCATCTCGCCGGGCAGTCCCGGAAACCGGCGCCGGGCGTCGCCGAAAAAGTCGACTCCCACGAGGTGGTGATCTCGGGCAACAGCGTGAGCCTGGAAGAGGAGATGATGAAGGTCGGCAAAACGATGATGGATTACCAGCTGACGACCAATCTCTACCGCAAGCATATCATGATGATCAAAACCGCGCTTGGGCGCGGCAAATAAATAGGTGAGGACATGGACCTCTTCAAAGCCCTGAGGATATCCGCCGCCGGCATGAAGGCGCAGGGGGTGCGCTTGCGGGTGATCGCCGAAAACATGGCCAACGCCGATTCGGTGGCGCCGGAGCCGGGTGGTGAGCCCTACCGGCGCAAGGTCATCACCTTCAAGAACGTGCTCGACCGCACCTTCGGCGTGCGCAAGGTCGAGATCAGTAAGATCACCGTCGACAGATCGGACTTCAAGACAAAGTACGATCCCACCCATCCCAGCGCCGACGCCGACGGCTACGTGTTGACGCCGAACGTCAATACCATGATCGAGATGATGGACATGCGCGAGGCCCAGCGCAGCTACAGCGCCAACCTCAGTGTCATCGAGGCCTCGAAGACCATGCTGATGCGCACGATCGACATCCTGCGCGCCTGAACACCGGACCGGCCGCGGACGGGTCCTTGATCGTCCGCGTCTTTAAGCCTTAGGGGGAAGTCATGATCAACAACATCGCCAACGCCATCACCGCCTACAGACAGGCGGGCGACAACGCGGTCAATCCAGGCATGGAGGCGCGCGCCGGTCCCGCCGGCAATAGTTTCGCCGACTTCGTCGCCAATTTCGTCGATTCGGCGAAGACCGCCGGGGTCGCCGCCGAGAGCGCCACCGTCCAGGCGGTGCACGGCACCGCCGACCTGAACGAGGTGGTAACCGCCGTCGCCAATGCCGAAATCATGCTCGAAACCGTGGTGACGGTGCGCGACCGGGTCATCCAGGCCTACCAAGAAATCCTCAGAATGCCGATTTAAGCCGGCCGATGTCCACCGCCGAGGTTCTCGAGATCGGCCGCGATGCCGTGTTCGTCCTGTTGAAGATCGGGGCGCCGATCATGATGATCGCGCTTCTCGTCGGCTTGACGATCTCGCTCGCCCAGGCCCTGACCCAGATCCAGGAAATGACCCTGGCCTTCGTCCCCAAGATTCTGGTGATATTCGTCACGCTGGCCTTTCTGTCGCCGTTCATGCTGAACACGCTGATGGTATTCACCCGACAGCTAACGGACCGCATCGCCGGCATAGGATAGGGCGCCATGCTCGCCCTTCTCCCCGAAGAGCTGTTCGTCATATTCCTGGTGTTCACCCGCACCGGCGCCGCCTTGATGGTGATGCCGGGCTTCGGCGAGGCGTATGTCGCCCCGCGCGTCAGGCTTTTGATCGCGCTCGCCATATCGGTGGTGGTGACGCCCGTGGTGACGGCCCAGATGCCCGGCCTGCCGGCGTCGCCGCTGGCGCTGTTCGTTCTCCTGTTCGGCGAGATCGCCATCGGCGTGTTCCTCGGCCTCATCGGCCGGATTCTGCTGCTCGCGCTGCACACCACCGGCACCGTGATCTCCTTTCAGGTCGGCATGGCCAACGCCTTCGTCTTCGATGCCGCCACCAGACAACAGGCGTCGCTCCCCTCCATGTTCCTCACCGTCCTCGGCGTGTTGATCATTTTCACCGCCGATCTTCACCACCTCATGCTGAGGGCCGTGGTCGACAGCTACGCTCTGTTCACGCCGGGCGTGATGCCGCCGATCGAGGATTTCTCCCAATTCGTCTCCCGCCTGGTCGCCGACAGCTTCATCCTCGGCATTCAGCTGGCGGGGCCGTTCATGGCCGTGGGGTTGATCTTCTACCTCGGCATCGGGCTGCTCGCCCGTCTCATGCCCCAGGTGCAGATCTTCTTCATCGCCCTGCCGATGCAGATCATGTTGGGTCTCCTCATCGTCGCGCTGACCCTTTCGGCGGCGATGATGTGGTTCCTCGATAGCTTCAGGATGTCCCTGATCGGCGCCTTGAGCCCGGTGTGACGATGGCCGAAGATCAAGATCCAGCACAAAAAACAGAAGAGCCGACGCAAAAGCGGATCGAGGAATCGCGCCGCAAGGGCCAGGTCGCCACCTCGCGGGAGGTCAATCACTGGTTCATGATCTTCGCCGCCAGCCTGCTGGTGATCATGCTGGCGCCCGGTATGTTCGGGCGCATCAAGGCCACCCTCGTCAAGTTCATCGCCTCGCCCCATGACATCACCCTCGATCTCGGCACCTTCCAAGCCATCGTCTTCGAGCTGCTCGGGGATCTCGGGTCCATTTTGCTCGTCCCGGCCGTCATATTGATGGCGCTCGCCATGTTCGGCGGCCTGGTCCAGAACGGTCCCATCTTCGCGCCCGAACTGATCAAGCCCAAATTGGAGAAGATCTCCTTGCTCAAGGGCGTCAAGCGGATGTTCTCCGGGCGCTCGCTGATGGAGTTCATCAAAGGCGTCCTCAAGCTGGCGATCGTCGCCACCGTGGCGACCCTGGTGGTGATGCCGGAATTCGACCGTCTCACCCAGCTTCCGGGCTATCACATCAGCCAGTTGATGGCGTTTCTGTGGGAACTTTCGGGGCGCCTGCTGATCGCGGTGCTGGCGGTGATGACGGTCGTCGCCGGTCTCGACTTTCTGTATCAGAAATTCGAACACGGCAAGAAACAGCGCATGAGCCGCCAGGAGATCCGCGACGAGCTCAAGCAGACCGAGGGCGACCCGATGATCCGCGCCCGCCTGCGCCAGATCCGCATGGAAAGGGCGCGTAAGCGGATGATGTCGGCGGTGCCCGACGCCTCGGTGGTGATCACCAACCCGACCCATTACGCGGTGGCGCTGAAATACGAACATGAGGACATGGAAGCGCCGGTGCTGGTCGCCAAGGGCGCCGACAAGATGGCCGAGCGCATCCGCGATGTCGCCGAGGAGAACGATGTGCCCATCGTCGAGAATGCGCCGCTGGCGCGGGCGCTGTTTGCCGGCGTCGAAATCGACCAGGAGATCCCGCCCGAACATTACCGGGTGGTGGCCGAGATCATCGGCTACGTCATGCGCCTCGGCGGCCGCCACGCCGGCGCCAAAAAATAGCCTGATCGGCGACGCCGGGCATTTGGCGCAGCATGACGGGAGCGAGCGGCCGGGGTCATGCCGGACTTTCGCAAGCGGCTCTGGGCGCGCCGCGTTCAATCGGGTGAAACCGGCTCTGGACGCGCCGCGTCCAATCTGGGAGTATCCGCCAGCCGGACTCCGAGTGCAGTATCCACTCGCCCGCCTCCCCAAGTCGTACGGAGGGCAGGTGGGGGAGCGGGATGGGTCGAGCCAGTCGGATAACACTCTAAGGTACCGATGAGCGCGATTCGCGACCTTCCTCCTATCACCGATTGGCGCCGGCCCTGGCGCCAGCCGGCCTTCTGGGGCGTGCTGGCGGCGTTGTGCCTGATCGCCGGCGGCGCGGTTTTTGTCCTCGACGTCATCGGCTCGGCCGCCGATGTGCCGGCCGAATTCCTGTGGCTGGCGCTGGCGGTGTTCGCCGCGCTGGGCGTGACGGCGCTGGGGGTTTCGGCGCTCGCGGCGCAACGGCGTCTGGCCTTGGTGAGCGGCTCTCTCGAGGCCGAGAACGACCTTCTGGTCCGCTCGCTCGAGGCCGAACCGCACGCGCGGCTGATCGCCGGGCCCGAGGGCGAGGCGGTTTACGCCAATTCGGCGTTTAGCGCCCTGTTCGCCCTCGGCCCGTCCGCCGCGCTCGAGAGGCTGGAGTATTATCTCGGCGACGAGGACGAGACCGCCCGGCAGGTCAGGCGCCTGCGGGACATCGCCGGCGCCGGCGAGGTCGGGCACGGCGAGATCCGCTTCGCCTCGCCATCGGGCAGGACCGAATGGCTGGAAGTCTCGGCCTGTCCCCTCAAGGGGCGGCCCGGCTTCGTGCTGTGGTGCATCGCCGACATCACCTCGCGCCGGCAGATGGAGCAGGTCATCCGCGAGGAACAGGAGAAACTGGTCGATTTCCTGGAGAACGCGTCGGTCGGCTTCTATTCCGCCGACGCCGAGGGGCGCTTCCAATACATCAATCATACCCTCGCCGAGTGGCTCGGCCATACGCCCGAGGAGATACTCAAGGGCAAGATGGAGTTGGCGGACTTCCTCCCCGCCGACCGGCCGGCGGGCGTGCCGGCCTACGATCCCTTCGCCGGCAAGCGCCCGGACCAGCAGGGCGAGGTGGCGATGCGGCGGCGCGACGGCGCCACCTTCCAGGTCTACATCATCCAGACCGTCATCGAGGACGAGGGCGGGGTGCGCACCCGCTCGGTGGTGCGCGATCTTACGCCCGAGCGCGAGCTGGAGCAGGATTTGCGCCTTTCGGAGCAGCGTTTCCAGAGGCTGTTCGAGGACGCGCCGATCGGCATCGCCATCCTCGATCTCGACGGCCGGATCACCGAATGCAACCGCGCCTTCGGCGCCATGGCGCCGGCCGGTCCCCCCGGTCCCGTCGGTATGCCCTTGGCCGAGCTGGTGGCCGAGGATGACAGGGCGGAGCTTGTCTCCAGGCTATCGGGCGCGACCGCCGGCACCGCCACGGCGGCGCCGTTCGACGTGCGGTTGCCGGGCGCGGGCGAGGGCGAGGGCGAGAAGGTGGTCTCATTGTCGGTCACCCGCATGGAGGATGACGCCGGCAGGCTTTCGGGCCTGATCCTTCATTCCTACGACACCACCGCCCAGCGGGAACTGGAAGCGCAGTTCACCCAATCCCAGAAGATGCAGGCCGTCGGCCAGCTCGCCGGCGGCGTGGCGCACGACTTCAACAACCTTTTGACGGTGATCATCGGCTTCTGCGATCTGCTTCTGCTGCGCCATTCCGCCGGCGAGCAGAACTTCGCCGACATCATGCAGATCAAGCAGAACGCCAACCGCGCCACCAATCTGGTGCGCCAGCTCCTCGCCTTCTCCCGCCAGCAGACCCTGCAGCCCAAGGTGCTGAACATCACCGACGTGCTCGCCGAACTGACCAACCTGCTGCGCCGTCTGATCGGCGTCAACATCCAGTTCGACGTCGTCCACGGCCGCGATCTCGGACTGGTCAAGGTCGACCACGGACAGTTCGAGCAGGTCATCATCAATCTCGCGGTGAACGCGCGGGACGCCATGGCCGAGGGCGGCACGCTGACGATCCGCACCTCCGACGTCGCCTTCTCCCGCCCGTTCGAGCGCGGCGCCGAGGTCCTGCCCGCCGGCGAATACGTGCTGATCGAGGTCGCCGATACCGGCACCGGCATCGAAAAGAAACATTTGGAACGCATCTTCGAGCCGTTCTTCTCGACCAAGGAGGTCGGCCAGGGCACCGGGCTCGGGCTGTCGACGGCGTATGGCATCGTCAAGCAGACCGGCGGCTTCATCACCGTCGACAGCGAGCTCGGCTCGGGCACGACGTTTGCCATCTATCTGCCGCGCCACGAGGCCGAAGACGGGGCCGAAGCGGCGCCCGCCGCCGCCGACAGACAGCCGCCCCGCGATCTCACCGGGGTCGGCACCGTTTTGCTGGTCGAGGACGAGGACGCGGTGCGCATGATCGGCGCCCGGGCGCTGACGTCGAAGGGCTACAAGGTGATCGAGGCCAGCGACGGCGAAGGGGCGCTCGAGGTCATCAGGGCCGGCGAGGAGGCCATCGACCTCGTCATCACCGACGTCGTCATGCCCAATATCGACGGCCCGACGCTGGTGCGCGAGGTGCGCGAGATCCACCCCGACATGAAGGTGATCTTCATCTCGGGCTACGCCGAGGACTCCTTCCGCGACAAGGTGTCCGAGGATTCGGACATCCATTTCCTGCCCAAGC